>NZ_MUYZ01000092.1:0-21243 GCF_003013775.1 Micromonospora sp. MH33 | reverse complement strand
CCTCGCGTTCGCCGACATCGGCTGCCTGCTCATCTGCTACCGCAGGCTGACCAAGGCCACCAACTGAGACGCGCCCTTAACCCCGCCTTCGCAGTTGCCGAGGCGCTGTGGATCCTCTCGGGCTCCGACGAACCATGGATCTTCACCTACAACCGATCCCTCGAACGGTACGCCGACCGCGGCAGGCTGCAGGGTGCCTACGGGCCGAGGATGCGGCACTGGCGCGGCGTGGACCAGCTCGATCACGTTCGCCGTTTGCTGAAGCGGGATCCGGACAGCCGGCAGGCGGTCATCCAACTCTATGACCCGCAACGGGACACCCGCGGACACCGCGACGTGCCCTGCACGCTGAACCACCGCTTCTTCATCCGCCACGGCCGGCTGGAGATGCACACCACCATGCGCAGCAACGATGTGTGGCTGGGTCTGCCGTACGACCTGTTTACCGCCACAATGCTGCACGAGCTCCTGGCCGGTTGGCTTGGCGTGGAGCTGGGCACCTACCACCACCACGTGGACTCCCTGCACGTGTACGCCGAGCACGAGTTGGCCGCTGCGGCGGTAGCCGAGTCCACCGTCGCTCCCTCACCGAGCATGCCGGCGCTGTTCGCACCGGTCGACGGATTCACCGAATTCCTCACGACCATGGTGAGGGGTGACTCCGTTACAGATGCAGGCGCGCCGTGGGTAGAGATGGCCGCCATGCTGACCAGCTACCGCCGATGGAGCGCAGGCCACCGGCCGGCCGCACACGACCTCGCTGCGCACATCGACGGCGACCTGGGGCAGGCCCTACGGAGCTGGTACACCCACCTCACCCACATGACCGAACTGGCCGGCTCCGCGCGCGGAGATGCCCAATGACCACTACCAACATCGTGCTGGGCCTGTGCGCGTTCACCCACGACTCCGCCGCCGCGCTCCTGGCCAACGGCGACATGGTCGGCTTCGCCGAAGAGGAACGGCTCACCGGCGACAAGCACACCGCCGCCTACCCCCAGCAGTCGGTCGCCTGGCTGCTCGACACCGCCGGCATCACCCCCGCGTCGGTGGACGTGCTGGCCTACAACTTCGACGGCCGCCGCTACCTCGACGCCTTGCCCGCCACCGAACTGTTCGCACGGATGCCCGAGACACGCGACCGGGCACAGCCCCGAGCGGACAGCTTCCGCAAAGTCCACGACCGGTTCACCACCCGGATGGCGGAACTACAGAGCCGTTTCCCGAACGCCCGGATAGCGCCGGTACTGCACCACCGCGCCCACGGCCTGTACGCCTTCGCCTCCAGCGGCTACGACGCCGCCGCAGTGCTGGTCGTGGACAGCCTCGGTGAGGTGCAGTCAACCACCATCGGCAGCGGGCTTCGACTATCGGACGCAAGCTGTCGCACCGTCATCACCGAGGACATCACCGACCCGGCGTCACTCGGCTACGCCTACGGGGCAGTCACCGAACACCTCGGCTGGCGCCGGGGCGACGAAGAAGGCACGGTCATGGCGCTCGCCGCACTCGGCGACCCGTGCCGCTTCCGCTCCCTGATGCGCGAGGCGATCGTGCTCACCGAGCGCGGCTTCGTGCTCAATCCGCCGTGGTTTCCGCTGCGCGTCCTCGCCCGCAACCACCCCCGGGTCAGCGCCGCCTTCATCGCCGCCACCTGCCCCAGCCGCGATCCCGCAGCACCGGTGGAACCCGTCCACGCCGATCTCGCTGCCGCGCTACAGGAGCGCACCGAGGAGGTCATGGTGCACCTGGCCCGTCGCACCCGCGCGGTGACCGGGATGCGCCTGTTGTGCGTCGGCGGTGGCGTCGCCGCGAACTGTGTGGCGGTCGGCAAGATCGTGGAGGCGGGGATCTTCGACGAGGTTCACGTCCCGCCGGCACCAGGTGACTCGGGAACGGCGATCGGCGCGGCGCTGGCAGCCAGCCTCGACGCCACCCGCCGGCTTCCCACCGGCGTCGCCGACCGGTGCTACCTCGGACCGGCGTACACCGGTTTGACGCTGCCCGACCATCCTCGCCCCGGACTCAGCGCGCACCGACCCTCTGTGCCGGCCAAGCACCTGGCGATCAAGCTCGCCGAGGGGTACACGGTGGGCCTGTTCCACGGCCGGATGGAGGCTGGCCCCCGCGCGCTGGGTAACCGGTCGATCCTGGCCTCACCGCTGCTGTCCGACGTGGTCGACCGGCTCAACGCCACGGTGAAGTTCCGCGAGCCGTTCCGCCCGTTCGCCCCGGTCGTTCTCGCCTCGGCGGCGAGTGACTATTTCACCCTGCCGCAGCTGGCCCCGTATATGTCGATCGCCTCCGGTGTGACGGCACTGACTCGTGATGAGTTGTCGACCATCGTGCACGTCAACGACACCGCCCGGGTGCAGACCGTCACCCCCGACAGGAACCCGTTCCTCGCCGAGGTGCTGGCGGAGTTCGCCGCGATCACCGGCCACCCTGTGCTGATCAACACCTCGCTCAACGTCAAGGGCAAACCCATCTGCGGCACACCGGACATGGCGCTGAACTGCCTGACCGAGAGCGGACTCGACGCCCTCATGCTGGAAGGCTGGTGGGTGACCAAGTGCTGATCGGATACAGCTTCTGGGGCTTTCTCGGCCCCGGCATCACCGAAACTCCGGACGGCGGGCGCAGTCACCGCCGAGTATTCATCGACGGTCTCCAGGACCGTGGTCACAAGGCCGTGTTCGTCCAGGCCAACCGGGACTACGAGGAGGCCGGCCTCGATCTGACCCGCGCCTACCTTTGGGATAGCGAGTTACCCGAGCTTGACGTGCTGTTCCTGGAATGGCGCTGGCCCATCCCGGGACGCAACACCACCGCGTGCGGCGCGCCGGGCCACACCTGCGACCTGCACCGCCAGCAACAGCTGCTCGACCACTACACCGGACGAGGCACTCCCACCGTGCTCTGGGACAAGGACCGGCAGCTGCCGCAGCGTCATCCGCTGCGGCAGGCGGCGAACGTGACCGTCTGTGAACCGGCGCTGCACCCTTCGCCCGGCGCGGTGTCGCTGCTGTTCCCGGTCGCCGACTCCGCGCTCGACTGCGCCGATCCCATGGCTCTGGCGACCCGGCATCGGGACCTGCCGCTGGTGTACGTCGGCAACCAGTACGACCGCGACGACGCCTTCGACCGGTTCTTCGCCCCGGCCGCAGCCGTCCATCTTCACCTGGTCGCGGGGAAGTGGACCCGTACCCAGCGGTGGCCGCGTCTCAACTTCCACGGCCGGGTGCCGTTCACCGCGGCGAACGCCCTCCACCACCGGGCGGTGGCCACTCTGCTGCTACTGCCCGACCGGTACGCCCGCGTAGCGCACGTGACCCAACGGCTGTTCGAGGCGGTCCTCGCCGGCTGCCTGCCAATCACCCCGACGGCCATCCGCGACGCCGCCCGGTTCACCCCAGCCGAACTACACGTGACCGACGGACATCAGGTCGCCCAGAGGATCGCGGAGCTGGTGAGCTTGGCCGGGACCGATCACCACGCCGAACTGATCGGCCTGTGCCTGGAGCGGCTCGATCTGTTCCGCCTGTCCCGTCAACTCGACACCATCGAGCAGGTCCTCGCAGGCCACAAGGCTCACCAGGCCAGCCGATGACCGGCTTGCCTCCACCCGACAACACCAGGCGCCTACTACCGTCGGCGGCCATGGACAGGATCGCCATCATCGGCTGCGGCGGCTCCGGAAAGACCGTCCTGGCCCGCCACCTCGCCACCACGCTTGGACTGCCTGTCACCAACCTCGACACGCTGTACTACGACGACGACTGGAACCCAACCCCGATGGAGAAGTTCGCCGTCGCTCAACGCGAGCTGGTCGCTGCCGATCGGTGGATCATCGAGGGCAACTACGCCTCGACTCTGCCCATCCGCCTGGCCCGTGCCGACACCGTCGTCTTCCTCGACCTGCCGGCCCTCACCTGCCTCTGGGGGATCGCCCAGCGCCGCTGGCGCTACCGAGGCGGCCAACACGCCGACGGCGTCTACGACCGCATCACCTGGTCCTTCATCAAGTACGTGCTCGGCTACCGGCGCAGCATGCGCCCCAGGGTCAACACCCTCGTCGCTGAATTCGGCCGCCACCTCCGATACGTGCGGCTAACCAGCAGACGGCAGGCCAACCGATTTCTGCGTCAACTCGACTCCAGCACTTGACCTGCGGAGGTGAACTTGTCCACCCCTACAGCTCCCTTCACCGATACCAAGCTCGTCCGAAGCAGTCTCTACGCCACGGCGGACCGGATCGAGCAACGCACCAGCGCCCTACACCGAGCGAAGATCACCGGCGCGGACGCCGCCGCCACCATCGCCGCGCTCGCCGCAGCTGCCCATCCCAACCCCAGCCGAGTCGCGGACATCGGCTGCGGAAGGGGCACCACCACCATCCGACTGGCCCACCAATACCCCGCAGCAACCATCGTCGCTGTCGATCAGTCCCCGGCACTACTGGCAGTCACCGGCAACCGGCTCCGCGCCCAGCGCCGCGAAGTCACACTCGTAGCCGCTGACTTCCACCACCTGCGCGGTGTCCTCGCCCACGTCGACGTTGCCGCAGCCGCGTTCTGCCTCTACCACTCGCGGCACCCCGAAAAGGCCCTCGCCGAGATCGGCGCATGCTTGGCGCCGGGCGCGCACCTCATCGCCGCGACGAAATCAGCCGACAGCTATATCAACATCGACAGGGTCATCGCCGCGAGCGGCCTGGACCGGGAGGCCGTCAGCCGACCGAGCCTGTACGAGGCGTTCCACACCAGCAACGCCGAAGCGGCGCTAGCAGCGGCCGGATTCATCCTCCGTCGACGGGTGGACCAGCAGCACACCTTCCGGTTCACCGATCTCGCTCACCTCGCCGAATATGCGGTCACCAGCCCGAAGTACCGGCTCCCATCTAAGCTGACCGCCGACCCGGCGGCGCTGGCCGCCGCGCTGCGCGCCCGTCTCTCCGACGAGCCAATTACTGCGGCTTCCACCGTGACGTACCTGGTAGCCACGCGACCATGAGCCCGGCGGCATTCGTCAAACGCTATGTCGACCCGGCCCGGGGCGTTGCCGCCCGAACGCACCTGCAGTGGCTTGAACAGCTCGGCAGTAACGTGCGACTACCGCACCTGTACCCCGGAACCGCCACCCACCTGGTATTCGAACACCTTGACGGCACGCCACCACAACAGCGCGACCTGCCGGACCTCGCCGCCGCCCTGGGACAGATGCACGGCACCGCCTACGCCCGCGAACTACACACCGCCCACCTCGACCGGCCCCTCCACACCCGGACAGGCGCGACCCTGTCGGCCTTCCACGCCGGCCGACACGCCGTGCTCGCCCAGGTCGGTGTAGACCCCACCGGCCTCCCGGCCGCCTTCTACAAGGACGCCAACCCGCGCAACTTCATCATCACCGCCACCGGGCCAGCGGTGGTCGACTTCGATGACTTGACCCTCGCCCCATTCGGCTACGACCTCGCCAAACTCATCGTGTCGGCCGCCATGACCTTCGGCACCTTGGACAGCCATCAAGTCGAAGATGCCTTCGCCGCCTACACCCGCCACGTCGAGACCACCGGCGGACCCACCCACTCCTGCACCTTCACCCAACTCACCCGATACGCGGAGATGCACCACCTCCTCACCGCGCGCTACCTACACCGCAATGGCTACCGGCACCCCTGGCCTGCCGTGCGTCCCTGGCCGGCACCCGCTGGACCGCTCAGCCTGAAGGAGCCGACACCGTGACAGTCACCACAGAACTCCTCCTCACCCGCCACGGCGAGGCCAACAACAATGCCACCGGCACCGTCGGAGGAGAACTCGGCTGCACCGGCCTCAGTCCTCTGGGCCGCAGCCAGGTTCAGCGCCTCGCCCAGCGCCTCGCCCTTGAACACCAGCAACGCCCCTTCGACGCGTTCTACGGCACCCCTCGCCGGCGCGTCCGAGAGTCAATCGAGATCATCACCGAGGCGCTACCCGTGGCCGCCGAGATCGTTGACGACCTACGCGGCCCCGACCACGGCGACGCCGACAGCCGTCCTTGGCACGAAGTCAAGACCGCTTTCGGCGGCCCGCCCCAGCACAACCCCGACCAGCCCTACGCCACCGGCTCAGAAACCTGGAACCAGTACCTCGATCGAGCGACCCGCACACTGCGGCAGATCCTCGAACGGCACGCCGGACGACGCATCCTGATCGCCGCTCACGGCGAAACCATCGAAGCCGCACACGTATTGCTCCTCCAGCTACCACCCGCAACACGCCTGGGACTCGGATTCCTTACCGACTACGCCTGCATTTCCCGCTGGCAAAAGCACGTCAACCGCTTCGATAGGCACGTCTGGACGCTCGCCGCCCACAACGACACCCGACACCTCACCAATCGACAGCAATGAGCGATACAGCTGCCACCCTGCTCACCATCTGCCGACGCCTCGTTGATCCCCACGCTCGACCCGTCGCCCTGCACGCCGGTCACAACGGCACCGCCGTGCTCCGCGCCAGCACGAGCGTCGGGGACGTCATCGTCAAGTGTCACCGCGGCCACGACCGCCACCGCCAGGAAGTCCGCGCCTATCAGCACTGGACACCAGCCCTCGGCAACAGTGCGCCCAAGCTGATCGCCGTCAGTGAAGAGCCGCTAAGCGTCGTGGTCACCGCTCTGCCGGGGCGTCCACTTGCCGAAGCAGATCTTGACCATCAGTGCGAAGCCGAAGCACACCGGCAAGCTGGCAGACTCCTGGGCCTGCTCCATAACACCGACACGTCGCAGCCAGAACTAGACATCACCGCCTGGTTGGCCGAACGCGGCGAGTACTGGCTCGCACTTGCAGGAGAGCTTGTGAGCGAGAGGCGACGGGTTGAGATCCGCGCTCACCTCCGCGACCTCGCCGCGCTCGGACCGCTCCCTGCCGTTCCATGCCACCTCGACTTCACGCCGCGCAACCTGCTGTACACGACCACTTCTCAAGAAGGGCAGAACGGCCACCACCGAACCGACGGCGTCTCATCGCTGCCTGGCGTGGCGGTCGCGGTGATCGACTTCGAGCACGCTCGGTTCGACCTGGCCCCTCGGGACCTCGTCCGCCTCGCTACCCGAACGTGGCCGAGCCGACCTGACCTGGAAGAAGCGTTCACCAGCACCTACGGCGAGCTGACCGAGCTTGATCGCAAGATCATCGAACACTGCGCACACCTTGACACGCTGACTGCCATGGTCCGCGATGCCCAATCCAAACGATCTACAGGTTGCCACCCCGATGCCTTGTAGCGCCGGGGGTGCCCTTCTATCGCGTATTACGACGGGACGGAACCTGCGAGCATGTGCCGCAGGCGGCGACCGCGACGGATTCGCCGAGCGGGTCGCTGCTGCCAGCCTCGTGGCACGGGGGTGTTGTGATGCGCGATGATGTCTGGCAGCGTACCGGCTGCTGCAGACTGTGCGCCGCAACCTGCTCGGACGACAGGCACAGGCTTGCGCAGTGCGTCCAGCGCCTGTCGTTGAGTGATCCTCGTAAGGAGCCTTGTGAGCGCCCTCGGTAGTTTCATCTGGTCGATCGCCGACCAGCTTCGGGGCCCCTACCGCCCCAACCAATACGGCAACGTGATCCTCCCGCTCACAATTCTGCGACGCCTCGACTGCGTTCTTGAGCCCGACCGCGAAATGGTGCGCGCGCTGGCGGCAAAGTACGACAACCCCAACCGGCTCAAGATCGAGGTCAATAAGGCGACTGGCAGGCCGTTTTACAACACCTCGAACTACTCCTTCGCCAACCTGCTGGCCGACGCCGACGGGCTGGCAGACAACCTGGCCGACTACATCGACCGGTTCTCGCCCGATGTCGACGTGTTCCAGTACTTCGACTTCAAGAAGGAGATCCTCGCACTGGAGAAGGCGGGACTCCTGCGCGAGGTAATTACGTCCTTTAGGTCCGTCGACCTGCATCCAGACGTCGTCTCCAACGCCGACATGGGCGATGCGTTCGAGTACATCATCCGCAAATTCAACGAGGCCGCGAACGAGACCTCCGGTGACCACTACACCCCGCGGGACGCGATCCGGCTGCTGGTCGACCTTCTCTTCGCCGAGAAGGACGCCGACCTGACCGAGGCCGACATCGTCCGCGCACTGTACGACCCCACCGCGGGCACCGGAGGCATGCTCGCCCTGGCTGAGGAGCACCTGCTCGCGCAGAACCCCGGCGCGAAGCTGAGGCTGTACGGGCAGGAGTACAACCCGCAGTCGTATGCGATCTGTAAGTCCGACCTGCTGGCCAAGGGCTACGACGCCACTAACATCGCCTTTGGCAACACCCTCACCGACGATGCGTTCAAGGGCCGCCAGTTCGACTTCTGCATGTCCAACCCGCCCTACGGCGTCGACTGGAAGCAGTACGCCAAGGCGGTCACGAAAGAGCGCGACGAAGCGGGTCCCTACGGCCGGTTCGCCCCCGGCCTCCCGGCGATCTCGGACGGGCAGATGCTCTTCCTGCTCCACCTGGTTCACAAGATGCGCGCCCCCGAGGATGGCGGCGGTCGGGTCGGCATCGTGATGAACGGCTCGCCGCTCTTCAACGGCGCCGCCGAGTCCGGCGCCTCCAACATTCGCAAGTGGCTGCTGGAGAACGACCTGGTCGATGCTATCGTCGCGCTGCCGACCAACATGTTCTTCAACACCGGCATCGCCACCTACATCTGGATCCTCGACAACACCAAGCACCGCGACCGCAAGGGCCTGGTCCAGCTCATCGACGGATCGTCGTTCTGGACGAAGATGCGCAAGAACCTCGGCGCCAAGAACCGTGAACTCAGCGAGGAGGACCGCGCCAAGGTCGTCCAGTTGTACGCCGACTTCACCGACGCCGACCCGGACTACGCCAAGGTGCTGCGCAACGACGAGTTCGGCTACTGGACCATCACCATCGAGCGCCCCCTCCTCGACGAGTCCGGCCGGCCGGTGCTCGACCGCAAGGCCAAGCCCAAGCCGGACCCGAAGAAGCGCGACACCGAGAACGTCCCATTCACCTACGGCGGCTCGACCGCCGGTGCCGCAGCCGAGGCCGAAGTCATCCAGGCGTACTTCGACACAGAAGTGAAACCCCACGTTCCCGATGCCTGGATCGACTGGACCAAGACCAAGACCGGCTACGAGATTCCCTTCACCCGCCACTTCTACAAGTACGTTCCGCCCCGACCCCTCGCCGAGATCGACGCCGACTTGGAGAAGCAGGTTGCCAAGATCCTCGATTTGCTGCGGGAGGTTGAAGGTTGAGGCGGGCATATAGGAACTCCGCTTCGCCTTGGCTCGGCAGGATTCCGGATGACTGGGTGGAGTCCCGCTTCCGCTACGAGGCAGTCATCAGCGGTGGCCAGGTCGATCCCCGAGCGGAGCCGTGGTCCGGGATGGTGCTGGTTGCCCCAAATCACATCGAGTCGGGCACCGGTCGACTCGTAGGGCGGGAGACTGCAGCGGACCAAGGTGCTGACAGCGGAAAGTATGTGGCCACCGCCGGTCAGATCCTCTATTCCAAGATCCGCCCAGCTCTGAACAAGGTTGCAATCGCTGTCGAGGACTGCCTTTGCAGCGCGGATATGTACGCAATCTCGCTGTCAGACAGACTTGACACGCGGTTCGCTCGCTACTTCATGTCCGCGAAGCCGTTCCACGACTTCGCCACTGCGATGTCGATGCGTGTGAAGATGCCAAAAGTCAACCGGGAGGAGCTGGCTGACGGACCGTGGTTGCTGCCTAAATTGTCTGAGCAACGCGCCATCGCCGACTACCTCGACCGTGAGACCGCCCGCATCGACACGCTCATCAAGGAGCAGCAGCGGCTGATCGAGATGCTCCGCGAACGCCGCGACGGAGTTGTGACCAAGACGTTCCTTAATTCGGCGAGCGAGGAGCGCAGCCTCAAATTCGCGGTGGATGACGTGACAGTGGGCATCGTGGTTCAGCCTTCGCGCTGGTACGTCGATGCCGGTGTCCCGGCACTTCGAGGCGTCAACGTCAAGCGCGGTTCAATCTCGTTCTCAGACCTAATCCACATCTCAGAGGAAGGTCACGCGGCTCATCCAAAGTCGCAGTTGCGCTCGGGCGACATCGTCATTGTCCGAACCGGTCGGGCAGGGGCGGCGGCGAAGGTCCCTGACGCACTCGATGGTGCCAACGCCATCGACATCCTCATCGTCAGGCCCGGAGAAGGCACCAATCCGGACTTCTTGGTCTGGTATCTCAACTCGCCGCTGGCGGCATCTCGCATCGAGCACGGCTCTGTTGGAGCGCTCCAGGGTCACTTCAACGTAAGCGCGCTTCGAGAGTTGCCCCTTCCCGATGCGTCCCTTGTGGAGCAGCAGCGCATCGTCGCTTATCTCGACGAGCAGATTGCGAAGATCGATACGATGATCACGGAGACCGAGCGGTTCATCGAACTCGCCCGCGAGCGTCGATCGGCGCTGATCACGGCGGCGGTGACGGGGCAGATCGACGTACGGGAGACGGCATGAGGGCCGATCACAACGAGGTCGTCTTCGAGTCCGAGATTTGCGCGTACCTTGAGTCCCACGGGTGGCTCTACTCGGCGAGCGGCACCGGCTACGACCGAGAGCGGGCGCTCTTCCCCGAGGATGTGTTCGGCTGGCTAGAAGAGACTCAGAAGGCGGCGTACGAGAAGGCGTTGAAGGCGGCGGGGTCCCAGGCGAAGTTCCTCGACGTGCTGACCACGGCGCTCGACAAGCCTCTCGAACATGGCGGCGGGACGCTGAACATCCTGCGCAACGGGGTGCAGTACATCGGTGGTGGTCGGTTGAAGATGGCGCAGTTCCGCCCCGAGACCAGCCTGAACGCGACCACCAACGAGCAGTACGCGGCGATGCGGGTGCGGGTGATGCGGCAGGTGCACTTCTCCACCGCCGACCAGCGCAGCATCGACCTGGTCTTCTTCGTCAACGGGCTTCCGGTGGCGACCGTCGAGCTGAAGACCGACTTCACCCAGTCTCTCGATGAGGCGATCAACCAGTACCGCAAGAACCGGCATCCGCTGACCAACGGGCGGCCGGAGCCGCTGTTGTCGTTCGGGCATCGTGCGCTGGTGCACTTCGCGGTCTCCAACGACCTGGCCGCGATGACCACCAAGTTGGAGGGCGAGACGACGCACTTCCTGCCGTTCAACATGGGTCACGAGAGTGGCGCCGGGAATCCGCCGGGTGAGGGCGGGCGGTCGGCGACGGCGTACCTGTGGGAGCGGGTCTGGGAGAAGGACGCCTGGCTCACCATCATCGGCCGGCTGATGATCGTGGAGACCAAGGAGGAGTGGGATGTCGCGACCGGAACGTCGGTGCGGCGTACGAGCATGCTCTTCCCTCGGTTCCACCAGTGGGAGGCCGTGACGAACATCGTGGCAGCGGTGCGCGAGGAAGGGGTGGGGCATCGCTACCTGATCGAGCACTCGGCAGGGTCGGGGAAGACGAACACCATCGCCTGGACCGCGCACCGGCTGGCGCGGCTGCACGTGAACGACGAGAAGTTCTTCGACTCGGTGATCGTGGTCGTGGACCGCACCGTGCTCGACGGGCAGCTCCAGGAGGCGATCCGGCAGATCGACGGGTCGGGGAAGATCGTGGCTACGATCAGCCCGCAGGATGTTCGCAAGGCGGGGGCGAAGTCGAAGTCCGGGCTGCTGGCGACCGCCTTGAAGAACGGGGAGTTGATCATCGCGGTGACGGTGCAGACCTTCCCGTTCGCCCTCGACGAGATCCGGGCCGACTCGTCGCTGAAGGGCCGGCGGTTCGCGGTGATCGCCGACGAGGCGCACTCGTCGCAGTCCGGGCAGATCTCCTCCAAGCTCAAGGCTGTGTTGACCGCGGAGGAGGTCAAGGAGATCGAGGAGGGCGGTGAGGTCGACGTCGAGGCGATCCTGGCCTCGGAGATGACCGAGCGGGCCGAGTCGGAGAACATCTCCTACTTCGCGTTCACGGCGACACCGAAGAATAAGACCCTGGAGCTCTTCGGCCGCAACGGTCCTGACGGGAAGCCGGTCGAGTTCCACCTCTACTCGATGCGGCAGGCGATCGAGGAGGGCTACATCCTCGACGTGCTCAGGGGCTACCAGTCCTACGACACCGCGCTGAAGATCGCCGGCCGGGCCGAGAGCGGCGACGGCGACGAAGAGGTGGAGGAGGCCGCAGCGCGTAAGGGGCTGATGCGGTGGGTCAAGCTGCACCCAACCAACATCAGCCAGAAAGTGCAGATCATCGTCGAGCACTTCCACGCCAACGTCGCCCACCTGCTCGAGGGCAAGGCGAAGGCGATGGTCGTGACCGACTCGCGCAAGGCCGCGGTGAAGTACAAGAAGGCGATCGACGCCTACATCGCCAAGCGGGCCGCCAAGGACGCCTCGTACAACTACCGCACCCTGGTCGCCTTCTCCAACTCCGTCAAGATGGCCGAGAACGAGGAGTGGGCCTCGGACTGGGGGCCGCAGCCGAGCAAGGACGACGAGTTCACCGAGGCCAGCCTGAACCCTGGCGCCGGGCCGGACCTGGCCGCCGCCTTCAAGGGCACGACATACAAGATCATGCTGGTCGCCAACAAGTACCAGACAGGATTCGACCAGCCGCTGCTCTCGGCCATGTACGTGGACAAGAAGCTCTCCGGGGTCACCGCAGTGCAGACGCTGTCCCGGCTCAACCGCACCCACCGCACCGCGGGCGGAGAGCAGAAGCGCAAGACGTTCATCCTCGACTTCGTGAACAAGCCTGAGCACATCCGGACTGCATTCGAGCCGTACTTCACCAACGCCACCCTGGAGACCGAGACCGACCCGTACATCGTCGTCCATCTCGCCAACAAGCTCGCCCAAGCCGGGATCTACACCCCTGAGCAGGTGCGCGAGGTCGCCGGACTATGGGTCACCCGCAAGGGCAACAAGGCGCTCTCGGCCGCGATCAGCCCGGCCAAGAACGACTTCGCCCGCCGCTACACGGCAGCAATCGAGGCCGACGACAAGGTCACCCTCAACACCCTCGACCTGTTCCGCAAGGACGTATCCACCTACGTCCGCCTCTACGACTTCATGAGCCAGATCGTCGACTACGGCGACCCGTACATGGAGATGCTGTCGATCTTCCTGCGGCTCCTGGAGAAGGTCATCGCAGACGCGTCGTGGGCTGCGGAGGTTGACCTTTCGGACGTGGTCTTAGTCGGGGTCAAGCACACCAAGGGGACTGCGGTCGACATCTCGCTGACCGGTGACGGCGAGCTCAAAGGCATCGGCGCTGCGGGCACCGGCACTCGGAAGGAGCCGAAGTACGTCGCACTACAGGTCGTCATCGACAAGATGAATGACCTCTTCGGCGCCGAGTCGTTCTCCGCGTCTCAGGTCCGTGAGTTCGTGCAGGGACTGGTGCAGCGGCTGCTCGCTTACCCCGACTTGGTCAACCAGGTCAAGGTGAACTCGAAGAAGCAGTTCATGGAATCGCAGGACTTCCAAGCGGCGGTAACCGAGGCGGTCGTCGACAACCAGGAGGCCCACAACACCATGGCCGACTACTTTTTCAGCGACGGCCCTGGCATCAGCGCTGTCATCATGGCGCTTGCGGACGCCTTTTACGAAGCTGCGATCGACCAGGGGACAGACGTGTGAGCAGCCCGGGGATCCGGGCTCAGCGCGAGGTCATCGAGGGCCTGCTCCGCCAGCCATCACAGGACGCCGCTTATGTACTTGCGGTATTGCTGGACCGCGAGGCGCCACGTGACCCGGCGTTCGGCGCAGAGCTCCAAGCCCGATGGGAGCGGACTGACGCAGTCGTCACAGCCGGTCCGGACGGCATGGCGAACTCCATCTCGGGCGATGTCAGCGGCCCTGTAGTGCAAGCGCGCGACATCCACGGGGGTGTCTCGTTCGGATGCGATAAGTGATCCTGGCGGGACCACCGCTGCGGGTCGTTGATTGCGAAGCCAGTTCCCATACTCAGTGGCATGCCGCGCACACGCGCCGGAGACGGGGCAAGGGCGGCCTGGTCGGGCCGCGCGAACGTCCCAGCAACAACCACCGGTGTCCCCCATTTACCCCCGAGAAACCCCCGCCAACTGGGACGAGGTATTCCCGAGCGAGACACCAGACCGACTGTCGGAGGTGCCGTCTAGCCTCCTGAGCAGGACGACCTCGAGGGAGCTGCTATGTCGGGCCAGCTAGAAGAGGTGCTCAGGCACCGCTACATCTACGTGCCGCGTGGCACCGAAACGGACACGATCCTGCCTGGCAAGCGGCTGGGCCTTGCTGTAGCGCGCGAGCGCCGCGCCCGCCTGACGGTCGTGGCCCCCCGCAAGGACTCGGCGACCCATCACCCCGAACTCGCCAAGCTCGACATCGTGACCGAGCGGAGCGGCCACCCGCAGGATGGCGGAGTGGTCCTTGCCTGGTGCCCGACCTACAAGGTTATGGAGAAGATCCAGCTCCAGAAGCGGAGCGTGGTGGTGCTCGTCGAGTGGATCCCTGGCGAGTTCGACCGCTGGGCGAGACTCCATAGCGCGTACAACGCCGTCACTGGCGAGGTTATGGACGCGGGCCTGAACGCCGAGGTCTCCAAGACGTTGCAGGGCATCGTGTACGAGGGATACAACGCCTGGACCAAGAGCACCGATGAGGTCATGACCCTCAGCTTCCTCAAGGACCTCGCAGCATCCGGCGCCTACGACCGCGAGCTCGTGCTCGCGTACGCCCGACAGTCCAAGTCCGAGCACAGCATCGATAGGCTCAAAAAGATCCTCGACAAGTTCGAGACGTCGCAGAGGTCGCTGCTGACCACACCGGACTCGGACTTCCCGACCAGCCGCAACTTGTAGGTGCTCCTTGATGACCTTCACATCGATCCATCGCTACCTCGGCGATCCGCCCGGTCCACTCACAGACGACATGATCGACCGCGCCACCGCTCAGGGGCTCCGCGAAGCGGACGACCTGGACTGGAAATCCGAGCTGCCACCGCTCGGCGCGATCCCGAACTCCGACTTCCCCAAGGACGTTGCTGCCATGGCCAACAGCGGTGGCGGCACATTGGTCTTCGGCGTCACGGAAGCACAGAAGGCAGCCACCGGACGCAAGGACACCGGCGAGCTGACTGAGGTCTACGAGCGCGGCCTGCGCAGCGCCGCCGTGACGGCGATCAGCCCGCCGGTCTTCGGGCTCGAGGTACTCCAGCTCGGTGAACCGGGCAACCAGTGCGTAGTCGTCACGATTCCACGCAGTGTCGATGGCCCGCACCTGATCTACAAGAAGGAGTACTTCGGAGCACCAATCCGCAACGACGCAGACACTGTCTGGATGAAAGAGCGTCAGATCGAGGCGATGTACCGAGCGCGCTTCGACGAGCGCCGACGATCCACCGAGGTGCTCGACAAGCTCTACGCCGAGTCGGCCGCGATGCGCTCACCCGATAGCCCCGCCTGGATCGTTGCAGTAGCGCACCCGCGACTGTCGTCGGCGTTCACGAACCGGCCAGATCAGACGGTAGCCAGGATGGCGTTCGAGGAGGCGAGCAAGAACGCACTCGTCTACGTCGGACGAGGCAGCCTGCACCCGATTGAGAACGTCGACCGGAACAACCCACGCCCCGGGCTCCGCCGCTGGACGGCTAGACCCATGATCGACGGCGACAGCCAGCGTTGGAAGGAGGCCTGGGTCAGCATCCACGACAACGGCTCAGTGAGCCTCACGGCGGCGGTCGGCGGTCACCGGCGTTCGAGTACCGAGTACAACGATGACCATGTTGTCGAGTCGCGAGACGTCGAGGTGGCGATCGCAGACTTTATGGGCCTGATCCGTGAGGCCAGCGATCGTCTGGGACTCGGTGAGTACGAGGTCAGGGTCGGGTTCGAGTGGAACAAGACGGAGCGGCTCCAGCTTTGGACCACCGACGGGATGAACTTCTCGTACTCGGGCAGTACCATCGCCCTCGCCCAGTACACGCCCATCGAGGTGACGGTACGAGCAGACGCGGAGTCGACAGACTTCTACCAGCAGGTGCACGACTTGGCGCTTGACTGCTTGAACCAGGGTGGCATCGCGCACGTGCAGACCATGAGCCGTTTCCATCCTGAGTAGCGGCTGGCCTCAACGCCGTGCAGGACGAGGAGGGCCTGTGCGACCGCTGTCGCGCGGTGGGGCAATAACGCACCTTATGTGGAATTCAGGCACCATGCTCAGATTAACCGCCATCGCGGCGGAGTGGATTTCGCCAGTTGCTGGATAAATCGCCGCTTCCACCTTGCGCTCACCGTGGGCATCGCACCCGTCAGGGGCGGCTTGGCGAGGTCCCCTCGTTCAAGGGTAGTTCGCGCGGTACCTGGTCAACCTCGCCTGGGTCGCGTGAGCGTGGCGGTCGACAGATGCGGGTTTTGGCTGATGATCGTCAGCGTCTTCCTGGGTCGGGTGAGTGCCACGTAGAGGCTGGTAGGTGTGTGTGCGTCACCGTTGAGGATTACGGCATGGTCGTACTCGAGGCCCTTGACCAGAGTTGTTCGGGCGAGGACGTGAGGCAGAGCCACACGGCCGGTCACTCGAGTCTGGTTTCGCAGTTCCACGACAGCTGTTTCAACGGCGGTGCCGTTGATGCATGCGATGGACAGCGCCCTGGAGATCGTTGACCATGCGTCGTGGCGGTAGCGGCGGATGCGGGGCAGCGCGGCAATGGCGATGAGGGCATCGCGGACCCGGCGTGGAGCAGGGTCGTCGAGCAGGGCCGAAAGGCGACTTTGGGCTTCTTCGGCACCGGGCCGCTTGAGGTGTGTGATGGTCTTGCCTGCCCGGAGCTTCTTGACATCGGTGCTCGTCAGGTGGTCGGCGACGCCGCTGGCGCAGTCCTTACCGAATTGAGCGGTTGCGGCAGCGACCTCGTACGGGTTGCCTCGGTCGACGATGCGCGCGAAGGCGACCATGTCCTCGCCTTCGATCGTCTCCATTACGGTGTAGGTGCCGTTGAGCCGGCTGGCCACGCCGTGACAGTCTCGGGCCCAGCGGCCGATCGCGACGATGGTGTCGGTGCCGTGTTCGTTCCGTATATCCCGACAAACTCTGACGGCGCTGGCGTAGGAGTTGGCTTCGGCTCTGATCCATCGCACGGCCGTTGTTCCCGTGAGGCTGATGGGCCGCTCGAGCGTAAAGTCGTCGCGCACGTTGATCAACCATTGTCCGAGATCATCGTTGTGACCCCGCCACCGCCAGGGTGCGATCGATATCGCGATCGCTGGCCAGCGGCCCGCCACATCCGCAGTCCAGTTGACCAGGGGATCGGCGTCGAAGTCGAAGATCGCCTGCATGGGATCGCCGAAGACACTCAGTGGCAGCATCTCACCGACGGCCGTGATCAACGCATGCTGACGCGTGGTGCAGTCCTGATACTCGTCGATGACAGCGAATGCGTAGCTGGCCGGCAGCACTCGACGCATGATGCCGCTTGTCAGAACCCGAAGCGCGCCGTCATAGTAGACCTTCGATTCGTTCCAGTCGGGGTAGGTGGGGACGGTGATGCGTGCCAGCTGGGGGTACTGGCGTACGAGATGGTGCGACCAACTGGCGATCGTCTCGATTCGCACGGCATTTGCGGCGACGCCGAAGCGTCGTGTCCGCCGCCGAAGCGCCTCGACCCCAGCGTTGGTGTGGGTCAGAATGAGCGCTCGCTGTCCCGCCTCCGCGGCTAGAGCCGCGAGGGAGGCGATGATCTCGGTTTTGCCGGTGCCTGCCGGCATCGCGACCGAGCACGGCATGGCCTCTCGGATTTGCTCAGCGCTCGTACGGACGGCCTCACTCATCGGAACTCTGCTGCTCCTCGTCACCGTAGACGTGGCGGCGAAGTTTGGTCAGCTCCTCGCCTAGGTGCTGGTCCTGGTAGTTAAACCAGCGCTGGAGAATGAACTCGCCGAGTCGCTCCCCGGCATCTTCACGCTTAAACCACGCCTTATCGGAAGCCTTCTTCCCGGCGCCGCCCCCCGCGGCCTTAGCGACGCCAGCCCGAACCTCCTCGAGGGTGTAGCCCGCGTCGGACCAGGCCACCGACGTCAGGGACACCTCGTTCTTGAGCAGGCGCGGAAGCGCAGTCGTGACGTGGTCCACCACCGCGTCCGAGCCTTTGAGATCTACCGCCAGCTCCAGCAGCGCGACGATGGATGGCTCGTCAAGGGGGTGGATGACTTCGGACTCGGTCGATTTGCCGGGCTGCCAACGGATGACCTCCACGCCGGCCTTCTCGGCCAGGGCGATGGGCCCGTCCACGCTGGGGTCGTCGCGGTCGACAACCAGCACAGCCTGGATCCCGAGGTTCTGGAAGATCGTGGCGCGGGCGGCGGCGGGGTTACCGCCGCCGTCGAGGAACGCTACGCCCAGCGCGGCGTGCGAAGGCTTCCCGTCACGGGCGCGTTCATCGTTCCAGGCACGGATCAGATGCCGGATGATCCCTGCTTCGGTCTTTCCCTCCCCGACGACGACTTTGCGGGCGAGGATCGCTGACGGACAGGCACGCAACGCGCCCTGCGTTCCGGCGATATCCGCTGGCACGGCGCGCACCTCGGTTTTGCCCGCGTCGTTTTGAACTACGCAGATGTCGGTGGCGTTCATCGCCTGTACGGCGAGCGGTGAATGAGTGCTGATGATGACCTGTCCGCGGCCACCCGCCGAGCGCTGCTTGATCTGGTGCAAGACATGCAGTAGCCGGTGGGGGTCGAGTCCATGTTCGATCTCGTCGATGAGAAGGATGTCGCCCTTGATCGCCGCCTGCTCCTGCGCTGCGATACTAGTCAGGCGTCGGCTGCCCAGTCCCGCGTTGGTCAGCGGCACGTTGCCTTCGTGCAGGAGAAGTGCGCTGGGAGAGGCACTGGCTACTGGGTCCCATCCCGGACGCAGGTCGAACCGCCCACCTCCGATCGCGCCGGCCGCCTCGGACACCTGCTTCGCTGCTGCTTCGAGTGCAGGAAGGGGCTGGTCGAACACGGCGTTGCGCGAGGCGCGTTGCGCGACGGTCACCGCCTCGCTCGCACCGTCGTTCGTTATGCGCGTTAGCGCCGATCCGCGGCCCCACCGGAGGTGGGTGTCAACCCGCTCATCGACGCGGAAGAGACCCAGTGATTTCCGTCTCCCGCCGGTCAGCGGCAGTCCATCCTCATACTCCCCGTGGCGCACCACCGACCAGGTCGGCTCGAGGTCTTGGTCCACGCTCAACTGCAGCAAAACGCATGGCTCAGATCCGGCTAACGGATCATGCTCGAGGTCCCCATTCGCCGTCAGGCCGGTCAGATTCATCCCAAAGGCTGTGTCGGCGAGTAGGTCGTCACTCAGGTCGCCGATGAGAACCCGCAGGGTGATCGGGCGCGACGTGTCGCACTGGTAGAAGTCGGCATCGCTGAAGGTCACGTTGAAGCGCGATGTCAGCACCAGCGCAATCGCATCAAGCAGAGTCGTCTTGGTGCTGTCACCGGGCCCGACGAGGCACAAGAAGCGCTCTGCGGGCAGCCGCCACTCTGCCTCACGGATTCCTCGGAAGTTGCTAACGGTCACCCGCCGGATCTGCATCGGCGCAGTGTAGTTCCGCCGGGGCCGACGGAGGTGGATGACGATTGAGGCTCGGCGGGTCGGCAGGCGGCACGAGCATTCACACTGACGATGTTGGCGAAAATCGACTCGCCGAGTGTTGCGCGGCGGCCCTCCGCCAATCATCGGCGGCGGCCATCGCGCTCACCCAGAGTGTCACACCCATCGCCTAGCGTTGGATCGCCCGGGGCATGTAGAAGGACGGGAGCTTCGATGGGTGATCGCAACTACTCGCCGGGGTGCGAGAAGGCGTTGTTCATGCTCAGCCGGGGGCACTGCTATGAGCCCGACTGCGCGACGAGGGTGATGCGCTTCGTCAACGAGGAATGGGAGGTCAAGGTCGAGATTGCCCACATCCGTGGGTTGAAGAAGACGAGTGCCCGCTACGACGCGGACATGTCGGATCTTGAACGCAACCACTTCCGAAACCTGATCTTGCTCTGCGAGCCTCACCACAAGGTGGTCGATCGCAGGGAGAACCTGCACGTCTACACGGTCGACCTTCTTACTGCTTGGAAGGAGCAGGTCGAGGGTGACCTGTCGGACGAGCTGGACGAGATCGACTGGTTGACGCAGGATCGGTTGAAAGCGATCTTGGCGGAGGCCATTGACGATACCCGCGATGGCATCGATGCGGCGCTTGCCAGGGTTCACGGGATCGGAAGTGAGACACTGGACTTGGTCAAGCAGCTCGTCGCGGATGCCTTCACGCTGCCCTACGTCGATGCGCAGACCGCCCAAGCGCTCAGGTCGTCCGCCGAGGACCTGCGGCATCTCCCTCAGAGCGCCGAAATGCTTAGCTACTCGGCAAGAAGTCTGAGCCAGCTGCCGGATTCCGTGGAAATGCTCATGTACTCGTCACGAGGCTTGCAAGATCTTCCAGACTCGGTGGAGACCCTCGTGTACGCCCTGCGGCAGTTTGATGGTTTCCATGATCAGATGTCGCAGACCCTCACGCGAATAGAGGCGATCCAACGCACGGGCGAGGAGCTTCACGACGTGGCGCGTCGGATCGAGGTCACTCACGAGTCGGTAGAAAGGCTCGCCGACGCCTCGACTCATATTGCCGGCATGGCCCAGACGGCAGCAGCGCTCGAAGGGGCTGCCCAGGCGGCCAGCGTAGCCGCGCAGCAGTCCGCCGAGGGCTGGTCATGGCGGGCGTTTCGGTGGGGGATGTTCTGCTGCTTCATCGCCGTCCTCGTCCTGCTCGGCTTTTACTCCTGGGCCCGGATGCAGACGTAGGTCGGTCGTACGGGAGGGCGCGGCGCGAGGGCTCGCGAGCGGGTGCCAGCGGGCGATCGTTGTTCTGATGTGACTGCTATCGGGTGGGCGAGGTATCCGCTTCTCGCTGAGCATGCGCACGGCCGTCGATGGCTTGAGTTCACTGCGCGCATCGGCCGGGCTCCGAACACCATCGATGCTTACGGGCGAGCGGTCGAGGACCACCCTGCGCTACTGCCGCCAGCAGGGCATCGAGCCGCTGCGCCTGGGCATCGAAGCTCAACGTTGCCGTTGCTTGTCGTCTCCACTCCTATGAGTGATCGTCGCATAGGGTCTTCTCTCCGGCGGATACCACCAAAGGGACTAAGCTTGTTCTTTAACCCTGACGTCTCGGCGGCCGCGATAGTCCTTTATGGATTTCGGCGTGTCGTGGAGACGGAAGC
>NZ_MUYZ01000091.1:0-21349 GCF_003013775.1 Micromonospora sp. MH33 | reverse complement strand
GCCAGCGGCACGCCCGCCCCGGCCAGGGCCGCGGCCCGGGTGGACCGGGGCGACCAGGCGGCGCCCCGGCGGCGGGCCCCGTCGGCGATCGCCTCGGCCACGTCGTCGTACTCCAGCTCTGGCCACTCGGTGCGGGCCGGGACGAGATGCAGCACCTCGCCGTCGCGGACGCCCTGGGGGAGCAGCGCCTGTGCGGTGGCCAGCACGGCGCCGTCGGTCCGCCGCAGCACCCAGCCGCCGTGCCGCTCGCCGTCGTCGGCCAGTCCCTCCCCGGCGTGCCGCAGCACCTCGGGCAGCAGCTCGGCCAGGGGGACCTGCTCCGGCAGGGCCACGTCGACCCGCCGCCGGGGGGCGCTGATCGTGACCCGGGCCAGCCCGCTTGTCATCGATTTCTCTCCATATCGAGCGGGAACGGTGGCTGACGGACGAGTGGACTTTACCTACGATGAGCCAGGCTCGGGTTACCGAGAGCCATGGGGAGGCTCAGTGTCCACTGTCGTCATCAAGCGGCCGCCACGCCGCCCGGCGCCGGAGATCCCGGCCGGTGAGCTGCCCGTGGAGGCGCCGCCGGAGATCCCCGCGGTGGCTGGCGGGCGCTGGCAGCAGGCGCTGATGGTGCTGCCGATGCTCGGCGGGACGGTGGCCATGGCGATGATGTTCGGCCGGGGCGGCGGCGCCTACTCGTACGTGGTGGGCGGCATGTTCGGGCTCTCCTCGGTGGCGATGCTGGTGACCTCCTGGGGCAGCGCCGGCCCGAAGAAGTCGGAGATGATGGCCGCCCGCCGGGAGTACCTGCGGCACCTGGCCGCCCTGCGCCGCCGCATCCGGGAGACCGCCGGGGCGCAGCGGGCCGGGCTCTACTACCGGCACCCCGACCCGGGGCGGCTCTGGTCGACCGTGGACAGCCACCGGGTCTGGGAGCGCCGGCCGGGCGACCCGGACTTCGCCGTGGTCCGGGTCGGGGTCGGGCCGCAGACGCTGGCCACCCCGCTGGTCCCGCCGGTCACCCGGCCGCTGGACGAGCTGGAGCCGATGACCGCGGGGGCGCTGCGGCGCTTCCTGGACGCGTACTCGGTGGTGCCGGACCTGCCGGTGGCGCTCTCGCTGCGCAGCTTCGCCCGGGTCTTCGTGCGCGGCCCGGCCGGCGGTGCTGGCTCGCCGGCCGCCCAGGCGCTGGCCCGGGCCGTGCTCACCCAGCTCGCCGTCTTCCACGCCCCCGACGAGCTGCTGATCGCGGTGTGCGCCGGGCCGGAACGGCGGGCGCGGTGGGAGTGGGTCAAGTGGCTGCCGCACGCCCACCACCCGGCGCGCACCGACGCGCTCGGCCCGGTCCGGCTGGTCACCAGCTCCGCGGCCGAGCTGGAACGGCTCCTCGACGACGTGCTGGGCAGCCGGTCCCGGTTCAGCCCGGCCGGCCCGGCCACCGACGGGCCGCACGTGGTGGTGGTGCTCGACGGCGGTGACCTGACCGGGGCCGCCGACCTGGCCGGCGACGGCGGGATCGACGCGGTCACCGTGCTCGACCTGGACACCCCGCCGCCCCGCCTGCTCGACCGGTACGCCCTCCTGCTCGACCTGGTCGACGGCCGGCTGCACTCGTACTCCGCCGATGGGCACGCCGAGGTGGGCGCGGCCGACGCGCTGGGGACGGCCGACGCCGAGGCGGTCGCCCGCCGGCTCGCGCCGCTGCGGCTGGCCGGCACGGTACGCGGACCGGACGCCCCGCCCGGCGCCGAGCCGGGCCTGCCCGAGCTGCTCGGCCTCGGCGACCCGGAGAACTTCACCGCCGAGCAGGGCTGGACGCCCCGGGCGGCCCGGGACCGGCTCCGGGTGCCGATCGGGGTGAGCGCCGACGGCGGGGCGATCGAGCTGGACCTCAAGGAGTCGGCGCAGGACGGAATGGGCCCGCACGGGCTGCTCATCGGCGCCACCGGCTCGGGCAAGTCGGAACTGCTCCGCACGCTGGTGCTCGGGCTGGCCGCCACGCACAGCTCGGAGCAGCTCAACTTCGTACTGGTCGACTTCAAGGGCGGCGCCACCTTCGCACCCTTCGAACGGCTGCCGCACACCGCCGCGGTGATCACCAACCTGGCCGACGCGCTGCCCCTGGTCGACCGGATGGTCGACGCCATCAACGGCGAGCTGATGCGCCGCCAGGAGCTGCTGCGCCGGGCCGGCAACTTCGCCGGCGTACGCGACTACGAGCGGGCCCGGGCAGCCGGCACCCCGCTCGCCCCGCTGCCGTCGCTGCTGCTCGTCTGCGACGAGTTCTCCGAACTGCTCTCCGCCAAGCCCGACTTCATCGACCTCTTCGTACAGATCGGCCGGCTGGGCCGGTCGCTCGGCGTGCACCTGCTGCTCGCCTCGCAGCGACTGGAGGAGGGTCGGCTGCGCGGGCTGGACACCCACCTGTCGTACCGGATCGGGCTGCGGACCTTCTCGGCGCTGGAGTCCCGGACGGTGCTCGGGGTGCCGGACGCGCACGAGCTGCCGCGCAGCCCGGGACACGGCTACCTGCGCTCGGGCACCGACCCGCTGGTCCGGTTCAAGGCCGCGTACGTCTCCGGCGCGGTACGCCGCCGCGGCGGCCCGGCGGGCGCGGCCGGCGCCGGCAACCCCCGGCTGCTCACCTTCTCCACCCACCTGGTGCCGACGCCCGAGCCGGCGATCCCGGCCGCCCTCACCGCCGAGGAGGAGAGCGGCGAGACCCTGCTCGACCTGCTCGTGGGGCGGCTGGCCGGCCAGGGCCCGCCGGCGCACCAGGTGTGGCTGCCCCCGCTCGACGAGTCCCCCACCCTCGACGAGCTGCTCGGCCCGGTCGGCGCCGACCCGGCCCGCGGGCTCACCGTGGGCAACCCGGAGCTGCACGGCGCCCTCCAGGTGCCGGTGGCCCTGGTGGACAAGCCGTTCGAGCAACGCCGCGACCTGTTCTGGCTGGCCCTGGACGGGGCCGCCGGGCACGTCGCGGTGGTCGGCACCACCCGCAGCGGCCGGTCCACCCTGCTCCGCACCCTGGTCTGCGCGCTAGCGCTCACCCACACCCCGGCCGAGGTGCAGGTCTACTGCCTGGACTTCGGCGGCGGGACGCTCGGGGCGCTGCGCGACCTGCCGCACGTCGGCGGGGTCAGCGGGCGGGCCGACGACACTGCGGTACGCCGGACCGTCGGCGAGATGGTCACCCTGCTGACCGAGCGGGAGCGGCGGTTCACCGAGGCGGGGGTGGAGTCGATGGCGGCCTGGCGCCGG
Organism: Micromonospora sp. MH33; assembly: GCF_003013775.1. NCBI lineage: Bacteria > Bacillati > Actinomycetota > Actinomycetes > Micromonosporales > Micromonosporaceae > Micromonospora > Micromonospora sp. MH33. The sequence continues at coordinate 18,103 of NZ_MUYZ01000091.1, read as the reverse complement.
CGGCGGGCCACGGCGACGGCCGGCGGCCGGCCCGGCACCGACCCGTTCGGCGACGTGTTCCTGGTGATCGACGGCTGGAACACCCTGCGCGGCGAGTACGAGGACCTGGAGCCGCTGGTCACCGAGCTGGCCACCCGGGGCCTGGCGTACGGGGTGCACGTGGTGGCGAGCGCGCTGCGCTGGTCGGATTTCCGGCCGGCGATCCGCGACCTCTTCGGCTCCCGGCTGGAGCTTCGCCTCGGCGATCCGGCCGACTCGGTGGTGGTCAAGCGCGCGCTGGCGGCGACCGTGCCGGAGGAGCGGCCGGGGCGCGGGATCACCGCGGGCGGGCTGCACTTCCTCGCCGCCGCGCCCCGGGTCGCCGGCCTGGGCGCCGAGACCGGGGACCTGGTCAAGGCGGTCGCCGGGGCCTGGGCCGGGCCGGCCGCGCCCCGGGTGCGGCTGCTCCCGCCGGTGCTGCCCTACGCCGAGCTGGACCAGGCCGCGACCACCGGGTTGGCCTTCCCCATCGGGGTGGCCGAGGCCGACCTGCGCCCGGTGGTGCTGGACTTCGCCACCGAGCCGAACTTCGTGGTCTTCGGCGACGCCGAGTGCGGCAAGTCCTCGTTCCTGCGCGCGCTGGCCACCTCGATCGTCCACCGGTTCACCCCGGAGCAGGCCCGGGTCATCCTGGTCGACTACCGGCGCAGCCTGATGGGCGCCGTCGAGACGGCGCACCTCATCGGGTACGGGACCGCCGCGCCGCACACCACCGAGCTGATCGAGTCGGCGGCCGGCTACCTCCAGGGGCGGCTGCCCGGGCCGCAGGTCACTCCGGCCGAGCTGCGCACCCGGTCGTGGTGGGCCGGGCCGGAGCTGTTCGTGCTGGTGGACGACTACGACCTGGTGGCCGGCGGGCCGACCAACCCGTTGCGGGCGCTGGAGGAGCACCTGCCGCACGCACGGGACGTCGGCCTGCACCTGGTGCTGGCCCGCCGCTCCGGAGGCGCCGGCCGGACCTCGTTCGAGCCGATCATCCAGCGGCTACGGGAGCTGTCCACGGCCGGGCTGGTGATGTCGGGCGGCCCGGAGGAGGGGCCGCTCGTCGGTCAGGTGAAGGCCGGTCCGCTGCCACCGGGCCGCGGTCGCCTGGTCACCCGGCGCGAGGGCGTACGCCTCGTCCAGCTGGCCCATCTCCCGCCCGGCTGACCGGTCTCACCGAGTTGCACCGTGACACGCGGGAAAACCGGTAATCTCCGAGCGGCATGTGTCTGACGCGATGAATGGCTGGGGAATGTGACCAGGGATCGGCAGGGAGTTCCCACCGCGCCGCCCCGGCGTCTCGCCGGACGCGTGGTGCTCGGCGCGGCGGCGGTCCTGGCCGCCGTGGCCGGTCCGCCGGCACCGCCCGCGCACGCCGCCCCGGCCCCGTCCGTCGCGATCCGCGAATCCGCCCGGCTGGCCCCGGTGAACCCGCTGGCCCGCGTCGACCCGGTCCGCGAAGAGCAGTGGCAGCTCGAGGAGTTGCGCGCGAGGACCGCCTGGCGCACGTCGACCGGCCGCGGCGTGGTGGTCGCGGTGATCGATTCCGGAGTGGACGGTTCCCATCCCGACCTGGCCGGCCAGGTGCTCCCCGGCCTGGACCTGGTCACGCCGGACGGCGCGGACGGGCCCGACCCGGTGGGCCACGGCACGACGGTGGCCGGGCTGATCGCCGGGCGGGCCGACGACGACCGCGGCGTGGTGGGGCTGGCGCCGGACGCGCGGATCCTCCCGGTCCGCGTGCTGGACGACGAGAACCGGTACGACGACGCCATGATCGTCGCCAAGGGCGTGCGCTGGGCGGTCGACAACGGCGCCCGCGTGATCAACCTGTCGCTGGGCGGCGGCGGGGACAGCCCGGCCCTGGCCGCGGCGCTCGACTACGCCTTCGCGCGGGACGTCGTGGTGGTCGCCTGCACCGGCAACCTGGCCACCTCGAACAGCCCGCAGGTCTGGTACCCGGCCCGCGAGCCGGGCGTGCTGGCGGTCGCTGGCCTGGACCGCAACAGCCAGAACCTCTGGTCGGGCTCGATCACCGGCCACCAGACCGTGCTCACCGCGCCGGCCACCGCGCTCTACGGCGCCCGTACCAACGGCGGCTACTGGCGGGTGCAGGGCACCAGCTTCGCGGCCCCGCTGGTCGCCGCGACGGCCGCGCTGGTCCGGTCCCGCTTTCCGCAGCTGTCCGCCGGGGATGTGGTCAACCGGCTGATCACCACGGCCCGGGACCTCGGCCCCACCGGGCGCGACGACCGGTTCGGCTACGGCCTCGTCGACCCGGTGGCCGCGCTCACCACCGACGTACCGCCGGTCGGCCGGAATCCGCTCGACGACAACGACTCTCCCGGCGTGGTGGGCTTCGGGCCGGCCCCCGGCGCGGGCCGGGACACCCGGGCCGCCGCGGCCGGGCAGGGTGGCGATCCGTTCGGCTACAACCCGAACCAGCAGGCCCGGTGGTCGGCCCGCCCGGCCGGCCAGGCCGACGACTCGGCGCCGGAGCGGCTCTGGACCGGCCTGGCCCTGTTCGTCGCCCTGGTCACCGGCACCGCGCTGATGGTCCGCCGGTTCCGGCAGTCCCGCCGCTGACCGGCGACGGCTCCAGCTCGGCGCGTGGTCGCCGCGCCGCGAGCTGGAGCCGTCGGTCCGGCCCGTCTGACCGGGCCCCAGCCTGGGTAGTGAACAGCGCATGAACACCTCCGGCGACCTGATCTCCCCGCAGGAGCGGTCGTGGCGGCGCCGCCGCCTCGACCCGGACCGATCGCTGGGTCTCCGGCTGACCCTGGCCGCCACCGCCGCCTTCCTGGTGCTGGTGCCGTTCGCCCTGCTCGCGCTGCTGGTGCTGGGCAGTTGGTCGCCGCTGTCCCGGCTGGACGCCTCGATCACCGACGCCCTGCACGGGTACGCCGTCGACCACCCGGCCTGGGTCCGGCTCATGGAGGTCTGGACCAACGTCTTCGGGCCCGGCCCGCTCCGGGTGGCCACCGCCGCGGCGGTGGTCTGGTTGCTGCTGCGCGGCGCGCCCCGGCTGGCCATCTGGGTGGTCACCACCATGACCGTCGGCGGGCTGCTCGGCGCGCTGCTCAAGCTGTTGGTGGGCCGGCACCGGCCGGACCTGCTCGACCCGGTGGCCCGGGCGGCCGGCTACTCCTTCCCGTCGGGCCACGCGCTGAACGCCACCCTGGCCGCCGGGGTGCTGCTGCTGGTCTTCCTGCCGTTCGCCCGGCACAGCCGGCCGCTGCGCGGCGCCCTCTGGACGGCGGCGGTGCTGATCGCGGTGGTGACCGGGCTCAGCCGGATCGCGCTGGGCGTGCACTGGACCAGCGACGTGGTCGGCGGCTGGCTGCTCGGCGTGGCGGTGGTCGCCGCCACCTCGGCCGCCTTCTCCACCTGGCGGACCCGGGTCGGTCGGCGGCCGGCGCGTACCGCCCGGGAGGGGGTCGAGCCGGAGTTGGCCGAACCGGGGCCGGACGGCCGCCACGCGTAGTCCGGCACCCGCCAGGGTAAAGGGCGGCTCATGTCCGATGTCGCGGTCCAGATCGCCCGGCGGGTCCTGCTGCCGATGGCCCTGCTCTTCTCCGTCCTGGTCGCGCTGGGTCTCCTGGTCACCCGGGTGCTCGCGAGGACCTGGCCGTTCACCGTGGAGGACGCGGTCAACCGCGAGCTGGCCGCGCACCGGTCCCCGGGCTGGAACGACGTCTCGCTGGTGTTCAGCACGCTGGCCAGCACCCAGCTGATCGTCGTGGTGACCGTGCTGGTGGCGTTGGTGCTGCGGCTGGTCCTGCACCGCTGGCGGGAGCCGATCTTCCTCTGCGCCGCGGTGAACGCGCAGGCGCTGATCTTCCTCTTCACCACGATGGCCATCGACCGGCGCCGCCCAGCCGTCGAGCACATGGACGACTCGCCGCCGACCTCCAGCTTCCCGTCCGGGCACACGTCCGCCGCGATGGCGCTCTACGTCGGCATCGCCGTGCTGCTCGCGCTGCGGGCGCGGAGCACCCCGGCCAAGGTCACCTGGTGGATGGTGCTGGTGCTGGTGCCGGTCGGGGTCGCGGTCACCCGGATGTACCGGGGCATGCACCATCCCAGCGACGTGGCGGCGTCCTTCCTCAACGGCGGCGTCTGCGTGGCGATCATGGCGCGGGCGGTGCTCGACCGCACGCTCACCTGGGGCCGGGCCAAACTGCCGGTCGGCCGCTCCGGCGACGACGTGACCCGGGCCGGCGCCGCCGCCGGCTGACCGCCGTCGCCCGCTGCCGGCTCAGGTGCACTCGCCGGTGGCCACTCCCCGGGTACGCTCCGCGCCGGCCAGCGCCACCGACCGCGCCTCGGCCGCGGTCACCGCGAAGCCGGTGTTCGGGTCGTCCGCGGCGGCCGCGAAGATCACGCCGAGCACCAGCCCGTTCGAGGAGACCAGCGGGCCGCCCGAGTTGCCGCTGCGGACCAGCGCCCGGATCGTGTAGATCTCCCGGGTCACGTCGCCGGACGAGTAGATGTCCGGCCCGGTGATCCGGTCGACGTCCCGGACCCGGGCCGGGCGGGCGTCGTACGGGCCGTCGAGGGGGAAGCCCAGCACGATGGCGTCGGCGCCGCTGCCGGCCTGCCCGGCGGCGAAGCGCAGCGACGGCCCGGGCAGCCCCGGTACGTGCAGCACGGCCAGGTCCCGCTCGGGGTCGTAGACGACGACCTCGCCGTCGTAGCGCTCGCCGCGCAGTTCCACCGCCACCGAGCGGGTGCCCGCCACGACGTGCGCGTTGGTCATCACCCGGTCGTCGGCGTACACGAAGCCGGAGCCCTCGATGCGGCGGGCGCAGCTCGGCGCGGAGCCCAGCACCTTCACGACCGACCGCTGGCTGTTCTTCACCACCTGGGAGTTGGCCAGCGCCGGGTCGGGTGGGGAGACCTGCCGGGCCCGGGTCGGCGCGAGGTCGCCGAAGACGTCCGGGAAGCCGTTGGTGTCGACCGTGTCGCGCAGCGCCGTGGACAGCTCCTGCGCCTTGTCCGGCAGCACCCGGTCGACCACGGTCAGCAGCGCGCTGTTGCGCACCGAGGAGGCCAGCCAGGGCACCGACGAGGAGCCCAGCGGCACGGCGACCAGCCAGGCCACCAGCATGAGGGCGAAGACCGAGATGATCGCGCCGCCGGCGTCGTCGATCTTCCGCCCGGCCGGCCCGGTGATCGCCGCCCGCAGGTTGGAGCCGAGCCAGCCGGCCAGCGCCTGCCCCAGCACGGCCAGCCCGAAGATGGCGACCAGGGAGATCAGCACGCGGGTGCCGCTGTCGGTGAACTGCCGGGCGACCAGCGGCCCGAGCTGCAGCCCCAGCAGCGCGCCCAGGAAGAAACCGGAGAACGACAGCGCCCCGATGACGAAGCCCTGACGGTATCCGCTGATCGCGAACACGAGCATGAGCAGGAGCAGTACGAGATCCACGGCGGACACGCCCCCAGGGTACGGGCACCGTGCCCGGAAGAGGCTGACCGCTCGCTGAACGTGACCTTCAGACCCGCGCCGGTGATCCCGGTCGGCTCAGCGGACCGGGCTCTCGTCGACCGCGTCGGTGCCGGCCGAGGGGGCCGGGGCGGCGCCGGTCGGCGGCAGCTCCACCACCCGGGAACGCGGCCACGGGCGGGCCCAGCCACCCATCTCCAGCAGCGTGTTCAGCACCCCGGCGGTGAAGCCCCAGACGAGCATGCCGCGCACCGAGAAAGCCGGGCCGATCCAGCCGCTCGGGTGGCGTACCTGCATCCGGTTCTCCGGGTCGACCAGCTCGGCGATCGGCAGCCGGGCGACGTGCGCCACCTCGGCCGGCTCGCGCGGGTGCACCGGGTGCGGGTCGTGCCACCAGGCGAGCACCGGGGTGACCAGGAAGTCGCTGACCGGGATCCACAGCTTGGGCAGCTCGGCCAGCACGGTCACGCTGGCCGGGTCGAGGTCGACCTCCTCGTTCGCCTCGCGCAGCGCGGTGGCGCTGGCGTCGGCGTCCTCCGGGTCGGCCGCGCCACCGGGGAAGGCCGGCTGCCCGGCGTGGTTGCGCAGCGTGGCGGCGCGCTGGAGGACCAGCACGTCCGGGCCGGTGCCCGACTCCTCGCCGAGCAGCACCAGCACCGCGCTCTCCCGACCGCCGCTCTCGGGGGTGGCGAGCCGGGTGAAGTCCTCGGCCCGCGCGGTGCCGAGTCGGTCGAGCAGCGGGTCGAGCCAGCCGGGCGGTCGGGTCACAGCCGCACCCCGAGGTGGGTACGCACCAGCTCGGCGAGGCGGGCGTCGTCGAGCGCGCCGGTCGAGTCGGTGTGCCGGATCCGCCCGTCGGCGCCGACCAGGACGGTCAGCGGGAAGGCGTTGCGGCCGAGCGCCCGCTCGAACGCGTCCCCCTGGTCGACCAGCATGGGGAACCGGACGCCGAAGTCCTCGCCGATGGACTGCGCGCCGCCGCGGCTGTCCCGGCTGTTGACCCCGATCACCTGGAACCGGCCGGCGGCCTGCTCGCTGAGTCGCTGGAAGGCGGGCAGCTCCTTGCGGCACGGCGGGCACCAGGACGCCCACACGTTGATCACCGCCGGCCCCTTGATGTCGCGGACGTTCACCGGGGCGCCCCCGGTGAAGCAGGAGAGGGCCAGGTCGGGCAGGGGGTCACCCGAGGCGCCGGAGGAGGCCGGGCCGGACGGCGGCGCGGCGGTCAGCGGGGCGCAGTCGGCGAACGGCGAGGGGCGCTCGGCCCGGGTGGCCGGCGCCGGGCCCGCCGGCTCCTCGGTGCTGCCGGTGCAGCCGGCAACCGCGAGCAGCAGCGGGACGAGCAGGTAGGCGAGCCGGCGGGTCACGGCACCTCCGCCGCGACCGCCTGCTGGGGCACCAGGTCGGGGTCGATGCCGACGGCTGCCGCCAGGTCCCGGGCGCGGGGACCCTTGAGCAGCTTGGCCGCGGCCACCGGATCGGTCGGCCCGGTGCCGTACGCCGGGCAGAGCTTCGCCAGCGTGCAGGCCCCGCAGGCCGGCTTGCGGGCGTGGCAGACCCGCCGGCCGTGGAAGATGATCCGGTGCGACAGCATCGTCCAGTCGCGCTTCGGATAGAGCGCGCCGATGGCGTGTTCGATCTTGACCGGGTCGGTTTCGGAAGTCAGCCCCCACCGCTGCACCAGCCGCTGGAAGTGGGTGTCGACGGTGATGCCGGGGACGTCGAAGGCGTTGCCGAGGATCACGTTGGCGGTCTTGCGCCCGATCCCGGGGAGGGTGACCAGGTCGGCGAGCCGGCCGGGGACCTCGCCGTCGTAGCGCTCGCAGAGGGCGCGGCCGAGGTTGATGAGCGAGCTGGTCTTGTTCCGGTAGAACCCGGTGGGCCGGATCAGCTCCTCCAGCTCGGCGCGGTCGGCGCCGGCGTAGTCCGCCGCGGTGCGGTAGCGGGCGAACAGCTTCGGGGTGACCTCGTTGACCTTCTTGTCCGTGCACTGGGCCGACAGGATCGTGGCGACGGACAGCTCCAGCGCGTTGGAGTGGTCGAGTTCACAGTGCGCGTCGGGGTGCGTCTCGGTCAGCACCCGGCCGATCCGCCGGGCGCGGCGCGTACGGCCGAGGTCGGTTTCGGGGGAGCGCGTGGTCACGCCGGCCAGCCTACGTCGCGGGGACGACGTCCCGGCGGGGCCCACGCGGGCGGCGGTACGCCTCAGCCACCCGCCGGAGCGCTGATCTTGCCGGCCCCGTCGAGCCGCGCCCCGCTCTGCGGGAAGTCGGCCCGGCTCACCTCGCGGACCAGCCCGAGGCCGCGGTCCTGCCGGTCGATGGCCGGCCGGCCCACGCTGTTCATCGCGGTCGAGGTGAACTCGCCCCCGACGAAGCGCCCCTCGGCGGTCAGCGACACCTTCAGCACGCCACCCCAGCCGAGCCGGCCCGAGCTGTTCAGCGACTTCCCGCCCCCGGCGAAGTTGCCCAGGCTGTAGGCGATCAGCCGCCCCTTGTAGAACTCCATCCCGCGCAGCACGTGCGGGCCGTGCCCGATCACCAGGTCGGCGCCGGCGTCGATCACGGCATGCGAGAAGCGGATCGGATCGCCCCGGTTCTCTCCGACGTACATCTCGGTGCCCGGCTTCACGTGACTCCGGTCGGCGCCCTCGGCGCCCATGTGCACCTGCACCACGACCAGGTCGGCCATCCCCTTGGCCATGGTGATGACCTGCTTGGCCGCGTCGAGGTCGATCAGGCTGTTCGACCAGGGGTACGACGAGAAGCCGGCCACCGCCACCTTGATGCCCTTGACGTCGACCACGGTGATCTCGCCGGGCGCGCCGGTGTGCTTGAGCCCGTGCGCCTCCAGCGCCGACTGGGTGTTCTCGTAGCCCTGCTGGCCGTAGTCGTAGCCGTGGTTGTTGGCCTGGTTGAGCAGCTGGAACCCGGCCGTGCGCAGGTGCGCCGCCCAACCCGGGGGCGCCCGGAACTGGTAGCAGTTCTTCGGCTGCGGGCCGCACTTGCCGGCGCCGGTGTCGTCGGTGAGCGGCTCCTCCAGGTTGCCCATCACCAGGTCGCCCTTGAGCGCGGCCTTGACGTCGTCGAAGAAGCCCTTCCCGCCGTTCGGCGGCAGCCGGGACGGGGCGTTGCCCATGATCACGTCACCGGTCGCGGTCAGCGAGATCGACTTCTCCGCCGGCTCGCCCGACGCGTCGGGCTGGTCGGCCTCGGCGGGACCCGCCGAGGCGGTAGACCCCCCGCCCTGGCCCGGCTGCCAGATCGGCCCGTCGCTGGAACCGTCGCCGCACCCGGCGGCGAGCGCGACGACGAGCAACGCGCCGATGGCCGCGGCGAGGCGCTTGCCGATGGCTGGAGAGCGACGCGCGCCGGTGGCCGCGGAGAGGCGGCGACGGGGACGAGGCACGGAGCGGGAGGGAGCGTACATCGTGCGCGACGCTACCGTCCCGGGAATGCCGCGACGAGGGCCGATCGGTCGGAAAACCCGATCGGCCGGGCGGGCCGGCCCATCCTCAACCCGCCCGCCGGTCGGACCAGGGCACCACCGTGCCGGCGCCACCGGCCAGGACGGCCGCGTGCACGGCCCGGGCCAGCGGAGCGCCCCAGGTCGAGCGGGGGCCGCCGTACGGGGCCGGCTCGCCGTCGGCCGGGCAGAGCACGGTGACCGCGTCGGTGGGGGTGCCGGTGGCCGGCAACCCCAGCTCCCAGATCGCCTGGGCCTTCGCCTCGGTGGCCGTGGCCACCGCGTTGACCAGGGCGGCGTCGCCGAGCCGGACCGGGACGTGCACGACGATGTTGACCGTGCCGACCCGCTGGGCGGGCGCGGCGGGCTCGGGCTCGGCCGCCCAGACCGGGGTGCCGAGGCCGACCGTCGCCCAGACCCGTACGCCGCCGTCCGTGCGGGCCACCACCTCGGTCACGTCGACCCCGGTCAGCAGCCCGACGCCGGGCCCGGCCAGACCGACTCCGCCGGCCAGCTCGGCCAGGTGCGCGGCCGGGTCGTCCCGGTCGTACGACATCGGCACCGTCGCGTTGATCACCCACCGGCGTACGCCGATCCCCCCGCCCAGCGGGGCGGAGCCGACCGCCAGCAGCGGCGCCTCGGCCCGCCAGACCAGCAGCGGGATGTCCGACCCGTCCTCGGGCCGGCTGGTCAGGAACGGCTCGCTCAGCACGCCGGTCACCCTACGATCACAGGTGGGGACGGGTGGTGGCGGCCCGCACCGGAGGCGGGATCCTAGTCGTTGACCGGGTCGGGCAGGTTACGCCCAACGATCAAGATTCCAGGGGTGCACCTCTGATTCCTGCTCATGTGCGCCTAGACTGGCGGCGCGCGAGGGATCAGCGGACGGCGGACCCGGCCGACGGACGGCACGCGCAAGCGGAGGTGCGCGATGGACGAGGTACTGGCCCGCAGCGGGATCTTCCAGGGTGTCGACCCGGAGGCTGCCGAGGCGCTCGCCAAGGAGATGGAGACGATCGAGGTCCGCAAGGGCGAGGTCGTCTTCAACGAGGGCGAGCCCGGCGACAGTCTCTACATCCTCCTGTCCGGCAAGATCAAGGTAGGCCGCCGCGCGGCGGACGGCCGGCAGAACCTGATCGCCGTGATGGGCCCGTCGGACATGGTCGGCGAGCTGTCGCTCTTCGACCCCGGCCCGCGTACGGCGACGGCCACGGCGGTCACCGACACCCGGCTGGTCCGGCTGCGCAAGCAGGCGCTGCGCCCCTGGCTGAACAACCGGCCCGAGATCGCCGAGCAGCTGCTGCGGGTGCTGGCCCGCCGGCTGCGCCGGACCAACGACTCGCTGGCCGACCTGATCTTCACCGACGTGCCGGGCCGGGTCGCCAAGAACCTGCTGCAGATGGCCGGCCGGTTCGGCACCCGCGACGGCGGCGTGCTGCGGGTGACCCACGACCTGACCCAGGAGGAGATCGCCCAGCTCGTCGGCGCCTCCCGGGAGACCGTCAACAAGGCCCTGGCCGACTTCGCCTCGCGCGGCTGGCTGCGGCTGGACGGCAAGAGCATCATCATCCTCGACCCGGAGCGCCTGGCCCGCCGCGCGCGGGTCTGACCCCTCCCACCAACGTCCCGGCCCGGCCCGCCTCCGCGGTCCGGGCCGGTCCCGTCCTGGGCTCCGGGCGCGGAACCCGTCCCGGCGCAGGGACACCGCGGTCCGGGCCGGTCCCGTCCTGGGCGCCCGGGCGCGGAACCCGGCCCGGCGCAGGGACACCGCGGTCCGGGCCGGTCCCGGCTCTGCCCGGCGCAGAACCGCTGGACCATCCGCCCGTCGCGGCGCAGGCTGGGGCGATGATCGAGCGGGTAGCTGTCCTCTCCGACATCCACGGCGCGCTGCCGGCGCTGGAGGCCGTCCTGGCCGAGCCGGACGTGGCCGCCGCCGACCTGATCGTGCTGACCGGCGACATCGCGGCCGGCCCGCAGCCGGTCGAGGTGCTCGACCTGCTCGCCTCGCTCGGCGACCGGGCCTGCTGGGTTGGCGGCAACGCCGACCGCGAACTGGTCGAGGCACGGGCCGGGCGACCGGCGCAGATCGAGGTGTCCAACTGGGCCGCGACCCAGCTCCGCGACGACCAGGTGGCCCGCCTGGCCGCGCTGCCGCCGACCGTCACGCTGCCGGTCGCCGGCCTCGGCCAGGTGCTCTTCTGCCACGCCACGCCCCGGGACGACGAGGAGGTGGTGCTTGTCGACTCCCGGCTGGAACGGTGGGCCGAGGTCTTCGCCGGGCTGCCGGCCGAGGTGGGCACGGTCGTCTGCGGGCACACCCACATGCCGTTCACCCGGCTGGTCGACCGCCGCCTGGTGGTCAACCCGGGCAGCGTCGGCATGCCGTACGGCGGCGCGGGCGCCTGGTGGGCGCTGCTCGGGCCGGGCGTGCAACTGCGCCGGACCGGCTTCGACGTGGACGCCGCCTGCGCCCGGGTGGCCGCCGAGTCGGGCTTCCCGGACGCCGCCGCCTGGGCCGACGAGTACCTGCGCTCCCGCCACTCCGACGCCGACGCGCTCACCGTCTTCGGCCCACGCGACGGCCGCTGACCGCCGGAGGCCGGACCAGCGAGGGCGCGCGAGAAGTGTGAATCGTCTGTGACATCAGCTCCCCGGTGGCCGCCGCGAGATCGGCCGGCGAGCCGGACGACCGCCCTAGAAAAAGTCAGGCTTGACTGTTTGTTTCGGGGGCGGCACGCTGTCCCCGTGCCCACCGCATCGACCCGCGTCCCTCAGCAGGAGCGCAGCCGCGCCACCCAGGCCCGGCTGCTGGAGGCGACCGTCGAGTGCCTGGTGGAGCACGGCTGGTCCGGCACCACCACGACCGTGGTGGCGGCCCGGGCGGGCGTCTCCCGGGGCGCCCAGCTGCACCACTACCCGACCAAGGCCGCCCTGGTCACCGCCGCGGTCACCCACCTCACCGAGCGCCGGGCGGCGGAGCTGCGCACCGAGGCCGCCGCGCTGCCGGCCGGCCCGCGGCGGCTCGACCGGGTGGTCGACCTGCTCGCCGCCGCCTTCACCGGGCCGCTCTTCGTCGCCGCGCTGGAGCTGTGGGTGGCCGCCCGCACCGACGCCGAACTGCGCGACGCCCTGGTCCCGCTCGAAGCCCGGGTGGGCCGGGAGATGCACCGGCTGACCGTCGAGCTGCTCGGCGTGGACGAGCGGCGACCCGGCGTCCGCGAGGCGGTGCAGGCCACCCTCGACCTGCTCCGCGGCCTCGGCGTGGCCAACCTGCTCAGCGACGACTCGGCCCGCCGCGCCGCCCTGCTGCACACCTGGAAGCGCCAGCTCGCCGCCCTGCTCACCCCCGACGCCGGCCCGCCCACGCCCGGGAGCGCGCGGCCGCACTGACTCCCCGGAGGCCCCATGGCCGACCTGACAGCCCTGCTCGCGGACCTGACCGCCGAGTCCGAGCAGCTCGACGCCCTCGTCGCGCCGCTGCCGCCGGAAGCCTGGGCGCGGCCGACCCCGGCTCCCGGGTGGAGCGTCGCCCACCAGATCGCCCACCTGGCCTGGACCGACCACGTGGCCCACCTCGCGGCGACCGACACCGCGGCGTTCTTCGCCTCCGTCACCGGCGCCCCGGATCCGTCCCGGCTGGTCGACGACGGCGCCGAGGCGTTCCTCGCCCCGCCCGCCGCGCTGCTGGCCCGCTGGCGGGCGGGCCGGGCCGCGCACGCGGCGGCGCTCGCCGCCGCACCGGCCGGGGAGAAGCTGCCCTGGTACGGCACCCGGATGTCGCCCGCCTCGATGGCGACCGCCCGGCTCATGGAGACCTGGGCGCACGGCGAGGACGTGGCCGACGCGCTGGGCGTCCGGCGTACCCCGACGGCCCGGCTGCGGCACGTCGCGCACCTGGGCTTCCGTACCCTCGGGCACGGCTTCGCGGCGCACGGCCGCGCGGTGCCGACGGCGCCGGTCCGGGTCGAGCTGGTGGCACCTGACGGGGACACCTGGGCCTTCGGGCCGGAGGACGCGGCCGACCGGGTCACCGGCCCGGCGCTCGACTTCTGCCTGCTGGTGACCCAGCGCCGGCACCGCGCCGACGTGACGCTGGTCGCCACCGGGCCGGTCGCCGACGAGTGGCTGGACGTGGCCCAGGCGTTCGCGGGGCCGCCCGGCGGGAAGCGGGCGGCGGCGGGCAGCGGGGTGGTCCGGTGAGCGTGCTGCGGATCGGCAACGCGTCCGGCTTCTACGGCGACCGCCTCTCCGCCTGGCGGGAGATGCTCGACGGCGGCGAGCTGGACGTGCTGACCGGCGACTACCTGGCCGAGCTCACCATGCTGATCCTCGGCCGGGACCGGATGCGCGACCCCTCGCTCGGCTACGCGAAGACGTTCCTGCGCCAGCTGGAGGGCACCCTCGGCACCGCGCTGGAGCGCGGGGTCCGGCTGGTCACCAACGCCGGCGGGCTCAACCCGGCCGGGCTGGCCGCCGCGATCGGCGCGCTCGCCGACCGGCTCGGCCTCACCGTCCGGATCGGGTACGTCGAGGGCGACGCCCTCGCCCGGCCGGACGCGTTGACCGCGAACGCCTACCTGGGGGCGTTCGGGATCGCGGCCTGCCTCGACGCCGGGGCGGACGTGGTGGTCACCGGGCGGGTGAGTGACGCCTCGCTGGCGGTCGGCCCGGCCATCTCCCGCTTCGGCTGGACCCGGGACGACCTCGACGCGCTGGCCGGCGCGACCGTCGCGGGGCACCTCATCGAGTGCGGGGCGCAGGTCACCGGCGGCAACTACAGCTTCTTCACCGAACTGCCCGACGGCGGCCACCGCCCCGGCTTCCCGATCGCCGAGCTGCACCCGGACGGCTCCGCGGTGCTCACCAAGCACCCCGGCACCGGCGGCGCGGTCACCGTCGAGACGGTCACCGCCCAACTGCTGTACGAGGTGGGCGGGCCGGCGTACCTCGGGCCGGACGTGGTCACCCGGCTGGACACCGTGGAGCTGGCCCAGGAGGGGCCGGACCGGGTGCGGGTCACCGGTGTCCGGGGCACGCCCCCGCCGGACACCCTCAAGGTGGGCGTCAACAACCTGGGCGGCTTCCGCAACTCGATGACGTTCGTGCTCTGCGGGCTGGACATCCCGGCCAAGGCGGCCCTGGTCCGGGAGCAGTTGGAGGAGGCGGTCGGCAAGGAGGGGCTGGAGTTCACGCTGGCCCGGACCGACCACCCGGACGCCACCGACACCGAGGCGGCGAGCGCGTTGCTGCACGTACACCTGCGGGACGGCGACAAGGCGCGGGCCGGGCGGGCCTTCTCGGCGGCCGCCGTGGAGCTGGCGCTGGCCTCCTACCCGGGCTGCACCCTGACCACCCTGCCCGGCGACGCCACCCCGTACGGGGTGTTCACCGCCGACGCCGTGCCGCAGGACGCGGTCGCGCACGTGGCCGTGCTGCCGGACGGGGCGCGGGTGCCCATCGCCCCGCCGGCGCGGACGGGGGCGCCGCCGGCGTACGGGTCGGTGCCCGCACCGGAGTTCGACACCGGGCCGACCCGGCGGGCACCGCTCGGCGAGCTGGTCGGGGCGCGGTCGGGCGACAAGGGCGGGGACGCCAACCTCGGCGTCTGGGCCCGCACCGACGCCACCTGGGCCTGGCTGCGCGGCTGGTTGACCGTCGCGCGGCTGGCCGAGCTGCTGCCGGAGACGGGACCGCTGACCGTCGAGCGGTACGAGCTGCCGAACCTGCGCGCGGTCAACTTCGTGATCCGGGGGCTGCTCGGCCAGGGCGTGGCCGCCTCCACCCGCTTCGACCCGCAGGCCAAGGCGCTCGGCGAGCTGCTCCGTTCCCGGATCGTCGACCTGCCCGCCGACCTCACCCCGGGGGTGCCGTCGTGACCATCGTGGACACTCCCGAGCGGCGGCAGCTCCGCGAGCTGACCCGGGCCTTCGTGACCAAGGAGGTCCTGCCCTACCTGGACGACTGGGAGCGGGCCGGCGAGGTGCCCCGGTCGCTGCACGAGACCGCCGCGAAGATCGGGCTGCTCGGCATCGGCTTCCCCGAGTCGGTCGGCGGCAGCGGCGGGGACCTGCTCGACTCGATTCTGGTCACCGAGGAGATCATCCGCTCGGGCGGCTCGTCCGGGCTGGTCGCGGCCCTGTTCACGCATGGCATCGCGCTGCCGCACATCGTCGCCGCCTGCGGCGGCGGTGCTGGCTCAGTGGCCGCCGGCCCGCAGCACCTGATCGAACGGTACGTGCGGCCGACGCTCGCCGGGACGATGATCGGCGCGCTGGCGATCACCGAGCCGGACGGCGGCTCCGACGTGGCGGGCATCCGCACCTGCGCCCGGCGGGACGGCGATCACTACGTGGTGAACGGGTCGAAGACCTACATCACCAGCGGTGTCCGGTCCGACTTCGTGACCACCGCCGTCTGCACCGACTTCCCCGGCTCCGGCTCGCTGAGCCTGCTCGTGATCGAGAAGGACATGCCCGGCTTCACCGTCGGCCGGCGGCTGGAGAAGCTGGGCTGGCACTGCTCCGACACCGCCGAGCTCTCCTTCGTCGACGTCCGGGTGCCGGTGGCGAACCGGATCGGCCCGGAGGACACCGGCTTCCTGGCGATCATGCAGCAGTTCGCCACCGAACGGCTCTCCCTGGCCACCCAGGCCTACGCCACCGCGCAGCGCTGCGTGGAGCTGGCCACCCGCTGGTGCCGGGACCGGTCCACCTTCGGCCGCCCGCTGGCCAGCCGGCAGCTCGTCCGGCACCGGCTGGCCGAGATGCACACGCGCGCCGAGGCGGCCCGGGCGTACGTGCACGACGTGGCCGAGCGGGTCGCCGCGGGCGAGCCGGTCGTGACCGAGGTGGCGATGGCGAAGAACGTCGCGGTGGCAGCCTGCGACTTCGTCGTCGACGCGGCGCTGCAACTGCACGGCGGCTTCGGCTACCTGCGTGACGCCGAGGTGGAACGGCACTACCGGGACGCCCGGATCCTCGGCATCGGCGGCGGCACCACGGAGATCATGAACGAGATCATCGCGAAGGGCATGGGCCTGTGACGACACTGGACAGCGAGCTCGACCCGTCCTCGCCGACCTACCGGGCCAACCGGGCGGCCCTGCTGGAGCGCCTCGCCGAGCTGGAGGCCGCGCTCGACCAGGCCCGGGCCGGTGGCGGCGAGAAGTACGTGACCCGGCACCACCAGCGCGGCAAGCTGCTCCCCCGGGAGCGGATCGAGCTGTTGCTGGACCCGGACAGCCCGTTCCTGGAGCTGTCGCCGGTGGCTGCCTACGGCACCGACTTCCCGGTCGGCGCCAGCACGGTCACCGGCATCGGCGTGGTCGAGGGCGTGGAGTGCCTCGTGGTCGCCAACGACCCCACGGTACGCGGCGGGGCGGTGAACCCCTGGGCGCTCGCCAAGACCCGGCGGGCCGGCGAGATCGCCCTGGCCAACCGGCTGCCGATGGTGAACATGGTCGAGTCCGCCGGCGCGGACCTGCCCACCCAGGCGGAGATCTTCATCCCGGGCGGCCGGGTGTTCCGGGACCTCACCCGGCTCTCCGCGGCGAAGATCCCCACGGTCAGCGTGGTCTTCGGCAACGCCACCGCGGGTGGCGCGTACGTGCCGGGCATGTCCGACTACACGATCATGATCCGGGACCGGTCGCAGGTCTACCTGGCCGGGCCGCCGCTGGTGAAGATGGCCACCGGCGAGGTCATCGACGACGAGTCGCTGGGCGGGGCGGCCATGCACGCCACGAGGTCCGGCCTGGCCGACTTCCTCGCCGAGGACGAGCGGGACGGCATCCGGCTGGCCCGGCAGTGCGTACGCCGGCTCAACCGGCGCAAGCAGGGTCCGCCGCCGCGCAACCCATTCCCCCAGCCACCCAAGTACGACCCGGACGAGCTGCTCGGCATCGCCAGCGCCGACCTCAAGGTGCCGTTCGACCCGCGCGAGGTGCTGGCCCGGGTCCTGGACGGCAGCGAGTTCGACGAGTTCAAGCCGAACTACGGCACCGCGCTGGTCACCGGCTGGGGCGAGTTGCACGGCTACCCGGTCGGCGTGCTGGCCAACGCCCGGGGCGTGCTGTTCAGCGAGGAGGCGCAGAAGGCCGCCCAGTTCATCCAGCTCGCCAACGCCGCCGACACCCCGCTGGTCTTCCTCCAGAACACCACCGGCTACATGGTCGGCACGGAGTACGAGCAGCGCGGCATCATCAAGCACGGCGCCCTGATGATCAACGCGGTGTCCAACTCGACGGTCCCGCACCTGACGGTCAACCTCGGCGCCTCCTACGGGGCCGGCAACTACGGCATGTGCGGCCGGGCGTACGAGCCGCGGTTCCTGTTCACCTGGCCGAACGCCAAGTCCGCCGTGATGGGGCCGGCGCAGCTCGCCGGGGTGCTGTCGATCGTCGCCCGGCAGGCCGCCGCCGCCCGGGGCCGCGACTACGACGAGGACTCCGACGCCGCCATGCGGATGATGGTCGAGCAGCAGATCGAGTCCCAGTCCGGGGCACTCTTCCTCTCCGGCCGGCTCTACGACGACGGGGTGATCGACCCCCGGGACACCCGTACCGTCCTGGGGCTCTGCCTGTCGGCGATCCACAACGGACCGGTGAAGGGCGCCGACGGCTTCGGCGTCTTCCGGATGTGAGAGGGCTACCAAAATGATCCAGAGATTGTTGGTCGCCAACCGGGGCGAGATCGCCCGCCGGATCTTCGCCACCTGCCGCACGCTCGGCATCACCACGATCGCGGTGCACTCCGACGCGGACGCCGGCGCGCCCTTCGTGGCCGGGGCCGACCTGGCCGTCCGGCTGCCCGGGAACACACCGGCCGAGACGTACCTGCGGATCGACCTCGTCCTGGACGCGGCCCGAGGGGCCGGCGCGGACGCGGTCCACCCGGGCTACGGCTTCCTGGCCGAGAACGCCGACTTCGCCGCGGCCGTCACCGACGCGGGGCTGACCTGGGTCGGCCCGCCGGCCAAGGCGATCGCCGCGATGGGCGACAAGATGGCGGCCAAGGCGCTGCTCGCCGACGCGGGCGTGCCGATGCTGCCGACCTGGACCGAGGCCGACCAGGTGACGGGCTTCCCGGTGCTGGTCAAGGCGGCCGCGGGCGGCGGCGGCCGGGGCATGCGGGTGGTCCGCGACGCCGCCGGGCTCGCCGAGGCCGTGGCGGG
>NZ_MUYZ01000090.1:0-21475 GCF_003013775.1 Micromonospora sp. MH33 | reverse complement strand
GGCTGCGCGTACGACCCTCGGTCGCCTCGGCGGCCGGCGCCGGCTCGGCGGTGCGCCGCTCGGTCTCGGCCCGCTCCTCGCGGACCTCGGCGTGCACCTCCTCGCGGGCGGGAGCGGCCGCGGCCGCGACCTCGGCCCGCGGTCGAGGGGTTCCGGCGGCGGCGCCGCCCTGCCGCTCGGTGATCGCGCTGATCAGCTCGCCCTTGCGCATGCGAGCCGTACCGGAGATACCGAGCGACGCGGCCAGGCTCTGGAGCTCAGGCAGCAGCATCGCCGACAGGCCGGTACCGCTGCGCCGACGGCGTGTGGGGGCGGCAGTGGTGGCATCGCCAGCGACGTTGGAAACATCCGACGTCACGTCGGTGGTGTCGCTCAATGGATTCCTTCCCTCGATAGGCCGGGGCTGCCCGGAGTCGAGAAACAGGTGGCCGGGCGGCCTCGGTGCACCCGCCTCGCATGGACGCGTCGCGGGAGTCTGTGACACAGCAGCCGGTCGGTTTCCCGACTCACCAACGTCGGTGAGCAGGTCTCGCCGTCTGCGGCGACCTGTGGAAACTGCGGTGCGGCGTGGGCCTTTGGCAGGGGTGACGGGCTGACCGCCGAGAGCTTCGGGGGTGCGCCGACCCGCAGGAGATCGCATGCTTCGCGGCTGTGCTAGGTGTAGAGCGTAATCAACTCTTCCGACCTGCGGCAACAGGGTCCCGCTCGGCGTGTCCAAGTCTACCCCGGGCGACCCGGGCACCGCTGACGTCTATCGGCAACTCCCACCGGCGCCAATCTGTTCCCGCGTCGAATCCCGCGGGGACCTGGGACAACGCCAACACGGTCGGCCCCGCCCCACTGACCACAGCCGCCACACCGGCCGCACGCAGCGCAGCCACCAGGGCGGCGGTGGCCGGCATCCCCGCGGCGCGGTAGTCCTGGTGCAGCCGGTCGACGGTCGCCGGCAGCAGCAGGGCGGGGTCGGCGGTCAGCGCGTGCACCAGCAGCGCCGCCCGCCCCGCGGTCAGCGCCGCGTCACCGTGCGGCACGGTGGCCGGCAGCGCCGCCCGGGCGACCGAGGTCAGCCCGCGCTCGCCGGGCACGAAGACGGTGGGCCGGACCGCCGCTGCCACAGGCAGCGAGACCGCCCGGGCGCCGGCCGGCTCCGTCCAGGCCACCGTGAAGCCCCCGAGCAGGCAGGGCGCCACGTTGTCGGGATGCCCCTCCAGCTCGGAGGCCAGCCGGAGCGCGGCGGCGTCGTCCAGCCCCGCCGCGCCGTCCACGACCAGCGCCCGGGCCAGCAGCACCCCGGCCACGATGGCCGCCGAGGAGGACCCGAGGCCCCGGGCCTGCGGGATCCGGTTGACGCACTCCAGGGCCAGCCCGGCCGGCTGCGCGCCGAGCACGTCGAAGGCGGCCCGCATGGCGGTCACCACCAGGTGCCGGTCGCCGTCGGGCAGCTCCCCGGCACCCTCGCCGGTCACCGCCACCCGTACGCCGCCGGCGGTCACCTCGGCCGCCACGTCGTCGTGCAGCCCGAGGGCCAGCCCGAGCGCGTCGAAGCCCGGGCCCAGGTTCGCGCTGGTCGCGGGCACCCGGACCCGGACGGGACCGGAGGTGAAAGTCATCGGCACCGGCTCATGCTAGGACCCGGCACCGACGGCGCGCCGGATCGCCCGGACCGTGGGAATGGCGCGTACCCACTAACCTGACGCCGATCCATCGACGACGCACAGGGGCGTGGAGATGCTCGGCTACGCGGGCTGGCAACTGCTCATCCAACTGCCCACCTTGCTGGTCCTGGTGACCGGGCTGGTGCTGGCGCTGACCCGGCGGCTGCCGCGCGGCCCCCGCGGCCTGCTCCTCGGCGGCGTGGCGGTGCTGCTGCTCGCGGCGGTGGTCAACCTGCTCTGGGTGCTGGTCTTCCCCCACCTGATCGCCGAGGGCTGGAGCGCCACCCGGGTAAGCCGGCTCAGCCTGCTGTTCGCCCCGATCCAGGCCCTGCTGCACCCGGCCGGCCTGGCGCTGGTGATCGGCGCGGCGCTCGCCGGTCGGCGGGCGACCGGCCCGGAGCCGACGCCCCCGCGATTTGCCGGCTGGCCCGCCCCGGGCACACCCCCGGCGCCCGTCCCGCCACCGCGCGACCCCGCCGCCTGAGCCCGGGCGGCCGGGTCGGCGACGGTCACGGGGTGCCACTCGGCACCGCCTCCTCGGCCGGGTCGGTGAGCGACAGCCGCCGGGTGGCGAGCCGCCAGCCCACCGCGTAGATCACGGTGACCAGCCCGCAGCCGGCGAGCACGGTCCGCTCGTCGACCGCGTCGACCACCAGCGCCACGACCAGCTGGCTGACCGCGATGGCCAGCGTCGCCAGCATCATGTCGGTGGCGAAGACCCGGCCGCGCAACCGGTCCGGCACCTCGCCCTGGAGGGCGTAGTTGGACAGCACCCAGTTGCTGCCGCCGCCCAGGTGGGCCAGGAAGACCAGCACCAGCACCAGCGGGAACCAGGGCGCCAGCGAGACGCCGACGTAGGCCAGGCCGTACAGGGACATGGACAGGGCCAGGCCGGTGAGCAGCCAGGCCCGGTTGCTGAGCACCCGGCGCATCAGGATCGGCCCGACCAGCGCACCGGCGCCGCGGGAGGCGAAAAGCAGGCCGGTGCCGACCGCGCCGACCCCGTACACCGCGGCGAGCAGCGGGAAGACGGTCAGCACGCCGTTGCCCAGGCCGACCGCCGACTTCACGGTGACCAGGGCGAGCACCCGCGGCCGGTGGGCGATGTAGCCCAACGCCTCGCGGATCGCCGGCCAGGTGCGCGGGACGGCCGCCGCCGGGTCGCGGGGCGCCTGCAACGGCCGGCGGATCAGCGCGGCCAGGCCCGCCGCCCCGGCCAGGGCCACGGCGGCCACCCAGAAGCTGACGTACGGGCCGGTGGCGGCGCTGAGCACTCCGCCGAGCGAGGCGCCGACCACGGTCATGGTGCCCCAGGCCGAACCGGCGATCGCGTTGCCGGCGGCCAGGTCGGCCGGGTCGAGCACGTTGGGCAGGGCGGCCTGGGCGGCCGGCGAGTAGAACGCCTTCGCCACCGCCACGGCGGCGATCGACACCAGCGCCAGCCAGGCCGTGCCGGCGTTCCGGACGCCGAGCAGCAGCAGGATGCCGGCCAGCGCGGCGAGGTTGGCCGCCATCATGATCTTCCGGCGGTCGAACCGGTCGGCGATGGTGCCGGTGTACGGGAGCAGCAGGGCGGTCATGCCGGTGTCCACGGCGAGCACCAGCGCTCCCCACACCCCGCTGCCGGTGAGCGCCGGCAGAAGCACCAGCAGCGGCACCATGACGAACCAGTCGGCGCCGAAGACCACGAGCTCGGCGAGGAAGAGGTTGCGGAAGTCGCGGTTGCGGACGAGGACCGAGACGGTGGGTGACACGCGGGCACCCTATCGGGCCGCTCCCAGGACGGCAGCGCGGCGCAGCAGTTCGGAGACGGTCACGAAGGTGTAGCCGCGGGCGCGCAGCCCGGTGATCATGTCGGGCAGGCCGCGCAGCGCGACCAGCCGCCGCTCGGGGCCGACGTCGTGGCCGAGCAGGATGGTGCCGGGCCGCACGTCGGTCACGATCCGCCGGGCGTGCCCGGCCGGGTCGTGCGGGTACTCCCCCTCGACCATCTGGAGCGTCCAGAGCACCAGCAGGTAGTTCAGCCGGGCGGCGGCGTGGAGCACCGCGCCACCCAGGTGCCCCCAGGGCGGGCGGAGCAGCCGGGGGGCCGTCCCGGTGGCCGCCGCGATCGCCTCGTGGCTGCGGCTCAGGTCGTCGTAGGCGGTGCGGGCGTCCATCCGGGCCAGGTCGTGGTGCGCCCAGCTGTGGTTGCCCACCTCGTGGCCGCCCAGCCGGTCGCGGACCAGCGCGGCGTGCCGGCGGGCCCGCTCGCCGACCAGGAAGAAGGTGGCCGGCACCCGGTGCTCGGCCAGGGTGTCCAGCACCATGGGGGTCCACTGCGGCTGCGGCCCGTCGTCGAAGGTCAGCGCGACCAGCGGGGCGCCGGTGTGGACGCCCCAGACGACCTCCACCCCGCCGCCGCCGACCTGCTGGTAGCGGCTGCCCAGGGTGGCGCTGGCCGGTCCGCCGCCCAGCGGGAGCCGCCGGTCGGCGATCCAGGCGGTCTGCGAGGTCGCGGCAACACCCAGCGCGGCGCCTCCGCCCAGCAGCGCGGCCCGGCGGAGCACCGTACGCCTGCCCCAACGGGCCACGCCGTCCGCCATCGCCCCCGCTCCGCTCCGGCCGGCCGCCCGCACAGGACGGACCGCAACCTACAGTAGGTCTCGGCTCACTCACCGTACCGTGTTCGAGCGTTTCCCACTGCCCCGTACGGAGCGGGTGGCCGTCCACCGTGGGACGGCCACCCGCTGCGGGGATCGCGCGGCTACTCGGTCGGCGGAAGCGGGGACCGGCGGCTCTTGGGCAGGCGCAGCACCTCGAACTGGTCAGTGCCGTCGACCAGGGCGGCCGACGGCGCCGGACGGGCCGGCGGCCCGTCAGCGGACCCGGCCGGGCGCTCCGCGCCCCCGACGGTCACCGGAACCGGCGCCGGCGGCTCCGCGGGCACCGGGGTGCCGCGACGGCGGGCCCGGCGGTCACGGAAGGACTCCTTGGTGCGCTCCACCATCGTGTAGAGGGTGGGCACCAGGATCAGCGTCAGGAGCGTCGAGCTGAGCAGCCCGCCGATCACGACGACGGCCAGCGGCTTGGAGATGAAGCCGCCCTCACCGGTCAGGCCGAACGCCATCGGCAGCAGCGCGAACACCGTGGCGACCGCGGTCATCAGGATCGGCCGCAGCCGGCGCCGGCCGCCCTCGACCACCGCCTCGGTCACGCCCATGCCCTGAACCCGGTACTGGTTGACCAGGTCGAGCAGCACGATCGCGTTGGTCACCACGATGCCGACCAGCATGAGCACGCCGATCAGCGCCGGCACGCCGAGCGGCGTCCCGGTGAGCAGCAGCAGCCCGATCGCGCCGGTCGCCGCGAACGGCACGGAGATCAGCAGGATCAGCGCCTGGGTCAGGCTGCGGAACGTGCCCACCATGATCAGGAAGACGATCGCGATCGCGGCCAGCACGGCGAGCCCCAGGTCGGCGAAGGCGTCCGCCTGGTCCGCGCTCACGCCACCGATGACGAACGTCGCCCCCGGCACGTCCAGCGCGTCCAGCTTCTTCTGCAGCTCCTGGGTGGTGGCGCCGAGGTTCGAGCCGGTGGCCGAGCCGGTCACCGACACGCTCCGCTCACCGTCGATCCGGGTCACCTGCTGCGGGCCCTCGACCTGGTTGATGTCGGCGATGTCGTCCAGCTTCACCCGACCGACCGGAAGCGCCCGCAGCTCGGCCACGCTCAGCGGCGGCCGGGCCCCGGTGCTCAGCACCACGTTCTGCGGGGCGCCGTCCAGGGTGACCTGGCCGAGCGGCGCCCCCCGGTACGCCTGCGCGACGACCTGCCCCACCGCCGCCTCGGTCAGCCCGGCCCGGGCCGCGGCGACCCGGTCCACGGTCACCTCCACCCGCGGCACGCGGGTGGCCAGGCCGGTGGTGACGTCCTCGACGCCCGGCGTGCCGGCCATCGCGTCCCGGACGGCCTCGGCGGCCCGGGTCAGCGTCTCCTGGTCGGCGGCCTGCACGACCACCTCGAGCTGGTTGGCGCCGGCGTTCTGCCCGCCGCCGAAGGTCAGCTCGCCCGCCTCCGGGCCGAGCGCGTCGAACTCCTTGCGCAGCTTCTCGCGGACCTCCGCGGCGTCGGTGTCGTCGGTGAGCGCCAGCGACCAGGAGGCGGTGTCGTTGCCGCCGCCCGCCCACGGGTTGTCGCCGCCGCCCGCGCTGACCTGGTACGTCGCCACCCCCGGCGTACGCCGGATGATCTCCTCGACCCGCGCGGCGGCCTGGTCGGTGCCGGTCAACCCGGTGCCCGCCGGCAGTTCCTGCTGGATGGCCAGGGTGTCCTGGCCGGAGTCGTCCAGGAAGTTGGTCTCCAGCTTCTGGGCCAGCCCGAAGGTGCCGAAGAGCACCAGCAGGCCCAGGGCCACGGTCGCCCAGCGGGTGCGCCGGGACCGGGTGGCGAAGCCGATCACCGGCAGGTACGCCCGCTGCAACGGGCTGCGCATCTCCTTCTCCTCGGCGGCGTGCCGGGCGGCGGCCTCGTCGGCCCCGCCGCGCGGCGGCTTGAGGAACCAGTACGCCAGCACCGGGATCACGGTCAGCGAGACCAGCAGCGAGGCGAGCAGGGCCACCGTCACGGTGATCGCGAACGGCGCGAAGAGCTGCCCGACGAAGCCGCCCACCAGCGCGATCGGCGCGAAGACGGCGACCGTGGTCAGGGTGGAGGCGGTCACCGCGCCGGCCACCTCGCGGACCGCGGCCAGGATGGCGTCCCGCTTCGGCTCGCCGTACTCCAGATGTCGCTTGATGTTCTCCAGCACCACGATCGAGTCGTCGACCACCCGGCCCACGGCGATGGTCAGCGCGCCCAGGGTGAGCAGGTTCAGCGAGTAGTCGCCGGCCCAGAGCACGATCAGCGCGACCAGCACCGACAGCGGGATGGAGACCGCGGTGACCACGGTGGAGCGGACCGAGAGCAGGAAGACCAGGATCACCACGACCGCCATCAGCAGGCCGAGCAGGCCCTCGGTGGTGAGGCTCTCGATGGACCGCTCGACGAACGGGGCCTGGTCGAAGACCACGGTCAGGTCGGCGCCGGAGGCGGCCTCCAGGTCGTCCAGGCGGTCCCGGATGTCGTGCGAGATGGCCACCGCGTTGCCGTCCGGCGAGGCGGTGACGGCGATGCCGAGGCTGGGCTTGCCGTTGGTGCGGGTGAAGCCGGTGGCCGGGGCGAGCTGCTGCTCCACCCGGGCCACGTCGCCGAGGCGTACCGGGGCGGCGGGGGCGGTGCTGAGCACGATGCCGCGCAGGTCGTCCACGGTGCGGATCGGGGTGCCCACCTGCACCGGCAGCGAGCGGCTGCCGTCGATCACCGTGCCGGCCGGCAGCGCCACGCCGTTGGTCTTCAACGCCTGGGCGATCGCGGTCGGGGCCAGCCGGGCCGCGGCCAGCTTCGCCGGGTCGGGAACGATGGTCACGACCTGGTCGCGGGCGCCGGTGACGTCGACGGTACGGACGCCGTCCAGCCCCTCCAGCTCCGGTACGACCGTGGTGCGCAGCTTCTCGGCCAGGGCCTGCTCGTCGGCGCCGCCGGTGGCGGCGACCACCACGGCGGGCAGGTCGTCGGTGCTGCCGGCGATCACCTGCGGGTCGACGCCCGCGGGAAGCTGGGCGTCGATCCGGCTCAGCGCGGTCTGCATCTTGTTGACCACGTCGTCCAGGTCGGTGCCGAACTCGTACTGCACCTGGACGGTGGCGGAGCCCTCGCGCGAGGTGGAGGTGACCTTCTCCAGCCCCGGGATGCCCTGGAGGCTGTTCTCGATCGGCTCGGCGACCTGGGACTCGACGATCTCCGGCGCGGCACCCGGGTAGGGCGCCACGATGAACGCGGCCGGGAACTCCAGGGACGGCAGCAGCTGCTGCTTCAGCGACGGCACGGCGAACGCCCCGAACGCCGTGGTCACCAGCGCGATGAGGGCGATCAGCCCCCGGTTGGCGAGACTGAATCTGGCGAGCAGCGACATCGGCGTTACTCACTCCTGCAAAGGGGTGTACGGGGTGCCCAGAGTCTGCCGCACGCGATCACGCTCCCACGCACGGACCCCGGCCGGCGTGACGGCGCCCGCTCCCGGCGGGCGCGGGCCGGTCAGACCAGGTCGAGGGAGCGGGCGGCGGCGAGGGCGTCGTTGGCGATGGTCAGCGGGGCGGGGGCCGTGGAGATGGCCCACTCCGGGTCCTTGAGGCCGTGACCGGTCACCGTGCAGACCACGGTGGCGCCGGCCGGCACCCGGCCGGCGGCGGCCTGCTGGAGCAGGCCGGCCACGCTGGCCGCGCTGCCCAGCTCGACGAAGACCCCGACCTCGCGGGCCAGCAGCCGGTACGCCGAGAGGATCTCCCGGTCGGTGACCGCCGAGATCAGCCCGCCGGAGGCGTCCCGGGCGTCGATCGCCTTGGTCCAGCTCGCCGGGTTGCCGATCCGGATGGCCGTGGCGATGGTGGACGGCTCCGGCACCACCTGGCCGGTGACGATCGGGGCCGCGCCGGCCGCCTGGAAGCCGTACATCCTCGGGGCCTTCGTGGCGTTGCCGTCGCGCAGGTCCTCCGAGTAGCCCAGCCAGTAGGCGGAGATGTTGCCGGCGTTGCCCACCGGCAGGCAGTGGATGTCGGGCGCGTCGCCGAGCGCCTCGACGATCTCGAACGCGGCGGTCTTCTGCC
Source organism: Micromonospora sp. MH33 (assembly GCF_003013775.1). Taxonomy (NCBI): domain Bacteria; kingdom Bacillati; phylum Actinomycetota; class Actinomycetes; order Micromonosporales; family Micromonosporaceae; genus Micromonospora; species Micromonospora sp. MH33. The sequence goes on along the minus strand of NZ_MUYZ01000090.1, from coordinate 13,137 downwards.
CGTGCAGCCGGTCGATGTTGACCGAGTTGACCAGCGCGACCGGGTAGTCCTGGGCGAGCTTGCCGGCCAGCGCCAGGCAGTCGTCGAAGTTGCCCTGCACCTGGAGCAGCTTCGCGCCGTGCACCAGCGCCTGGGCCAGCTTGCCCAGCGCGATCTTGCCCTGCGGCACCAGCACGGCGCAGGTGATCCCGGCACGGGCCGCGTACGCGGCGGCGGAGGCGCTGGTGTTGCCGGTGGAGGCGCAGATGATCGCCTTGTCACCGGCCTCGACGGCCTTCGAGACGGCGACCGTCATGCCCCGGTCCTTGAACGAGCCGGTCGGGTTCGCCCCCTCGACCTTGAGCCACACGTCGGCGCCCACCCGGGCGGAGAGCACCGGCGCCGGCAGCAGCGGCGTGTTCCCCTCGTGCAGGGTGACGACCGGAGTGGCGTCGGTGACGGGCAGCCGGTCCCGGTACGCCTCGATCAGACCCCGCCACATGTCGCACTCCTCGCCTCTGCCGCCCCGGTCGGCACGGGGCCCCTACCAGCGTGGACCAGCCTTACCGACCGGCCGCCGGCACACCTCCCGATAACCATCAGGCGGGACGGGCGGCTACGCCCCGCCCTCGACCCGCAGCACGCTCGTCACCGAGCGGACGATGTCCAGCCCGCGCAGCTCGCCGACGGTGGCCGCGAGCGCCGCGTCCGACGCCACATGGGTGACGATGACCAGCTCGGCGTCGGGGCCGCCGCCGGCCGGGCCCTGCCGCACGGTGGCGATGGAGACCTCGTGCCGGGCGAAGACCCCGGCCACCGCCTCCAGCACACCCGGGCGGTCGGCCACGTCGAGGCTGATGTGGTAGCGGGTCAGCGCCTCGCCCATCGGCCGCACCGGCAGGTCCGCGTACGCCGACTCGCTCGCGGCGTGCACCCCGGCGAGGCGGTTGCGGGCGACCGCCACCACGTCGCCGAGGACGGCGCTGGCGGTCGGCGCGCCGCCGGCGCCCCGGCCGTAGAACATCAGCTGCCCGGCCGCCTCGGCCTCGACGAAGACCGCGTTGAACGCGTCGCCGACGCTGGCCAGCGGGTGGGTCAGCGGGATCATCGCCGGGTGCACCCGGACGCTGACCGTCTCGCGGCCGGCCGCGTCGGCGCCCCGGGCGGCGATGCAGAGCAGCTTGATGGTGCAGCCCATGGCCTTGGCGCTGGCCACGTCGGCGGCGGTCACCTCGGTGATGCCCTCACGGTGCACGTCGGCGGCGGTGACCCGGGTGTGGAACGCCAGCGAGGCGAGGATGGCGGCCTTGGCGGCGGCGTCGAAGCCCTCCACGTCGGCCGTCGGGTCGGCCTCGGCGTACCCCAGCTCGGTGGCCTCCTCGAGGGCCTCGGCGAAGCCGGCGCCGGTGGCGTCCATGGCGGAGAGGATGAAGTTGGTGGTGCCGTTGACGATGCCGGTGACCCGGTTGATCCGGTCGCCGTGCAGCGACTCGCGCAGCGGGCGCAGCAGCGGGATGGCCCCGGCGACGCTCGCCTCGTAGTAGAGGTCCGCCCCGCCCTCGGCGGCCGCGTCGTGCAACGTCGCGCCGTCCTCGGCGAGCAGCGCCTTGTTGGCGGTGACCACGCTCTTGCCGGCGCGCAGGGCCTCGACCAGCCAGGTCCGGGCCGGCTCGATCCCGCCGACGACCTCCACCACGACGTCCACGTCGTCCCGCTTGATCAGGCCCAGCGGGTCGGTGGTGAACAGGGCGGGGTCGACCGGCAGGTCGCCGCGGTCGCGGCCGAGCCGGCGGACGGCGATGCCGGCGATCTCCAGCGGGGCTCCGATCCGGGCGGCGAGGTCGGCCGACTGCTCGTGCAGCAGCCGTACCACGTCGCTGCCGACCGTGCCGCAGCCGAGCAGCGCCAAGCGAACGGGTGAGGTCATCCGACATCCAATGCGAGCAGGTCGTCTTCGGTCTCCCGGCGGACGATCAGCCGGGCCCGACCGTCGCGGACGGCGACGACCGGGGGCCGCGGGACATGGTTGTAGTTGCTGGCCATGCTCCGGCAGTAGGCCCCGGTGCCGGGCACCGCGACAAGATCTCCGGGCTGCACGTCGGCGGGCAGGAATTCATCCTTCACCACGATGTCCCCGGACTCACAGTGCTTTCCCACCACGCGGGCGAGCATCGGCTCGGCGGCGGAGACCCGGTTGGCCACCGTCGCCGAGTAGGACGCGTCGTAGAGCGCGGTGCGGATGTTGTCGCTCATCCCGCCGTCGACGCTGACATAGGCACGACCGTCGGCGGCGCTGCCACCAGTGCCGAGCGGCACGGACTTCACCGTGCCCACCTCGTAGAGGGTGAACACGGCGGGCCCGACGATGGCCCGGCCCGGCTCGATGGACAGGTGCGGCACGGCCAGCTTCTCCGCCGCGCACTCCCCGTCGACGATCTTGCGCAGCCGCTTGGCCAGCTCGTGCGGCGCGGCCGGGTCGTCCTGGGTGGTGTACGCGATGCCGAAGCCGCCGCCCAGGTCCAGCTCGGGCAGCTCCACCCCGCGCGCGTCGCGGATCTGCGCCTGGAGGGCCAGCACCCGGCGGGCGGAGACCTCGAAGCCGTTGGCGTCGAAGATCTGCGAGCCGATGTGCGAGTGCAGCCCGCGCAGCTCCAGCACGCCCTCGTCGAGGATCTTGAAGGCGGCCGCCGCGGCCGCCCCGCCCGCGAGCGAGAAGCCGAACTTCTGGTCCTCGTGCGCGGTGGCGATGAACTCGTGGGTGTGCGCCTCCACACCGACCGTCACCCGGACCAGCACCTTCGGGCGTACGCCGCGCTCGCGGGCGAGCGCCGTGAGCCGGTCGATCTCGGCGAACGAGTCGACGATGATCCGGCCCACCCCGGCGTCCACGGCCCGGGTCAGCTCCGCCACGGACTTGTTGTTGCCGTGGAAGCCGATCCGCGCAGGCTCCATCCCGGCCGACAACGCGGTGGCCAGCTCACCCCCCGTGCAGACGTCGAGGAACAGGCCCTCCTCGGCGATCATCCGCACCACGGCGCGGCAGAGGAACGCCTTGCCGGCGTAGTAGACGTCGGCGTCCGGGAAGGCGGCCCGGAACTCGCGGCAGCGCGAGCGCAGGTCGTCCTCGTCGAGCACGTACACCGGGGTGCCGAACTCGGCGGCCAGGTCGCGGACGTCCAGGCCCGCGACGGTCAGCGCGCCGCCCGCGCCGCGCACCACGTTGCGCGGCCACAGCAGTGGGACCAGGTCGTTGACGTCGACCGGGGGACGCAGCCAGGCCGGCCCCCGGTTGCCGATGTCGCCGTGCAGGGCACCGGCCTCGTGCGCTCGCATCAGTTGTCTCCGCTTCGCGCCTGCGGGGCTCGCAGGCTCACTCCTCGTGCTCGCATTACATCCGCTCCGGGGCCGAGACGCCGAGCAGGCGCAGACCGTTGGCGATGACCACCCGGGTGGCGTCGTTGAGCCAGAGCCGGGCCCGGTGCAGGTCGGTGACCTCCTCGTCGCCACGCGGCAGGATCCGGCAGTTGTCGTAGAACCGGTGGTAGGCGCCGGCCAGCCGCTCCAGGTAGCGGGCGACCAGGTGCGGGCCCCGCAGCTCGGCCGCCGAGGAGACCACGGCGGGGAACTCGGCGAGCGCCTTGAGCAGGTTGTTCTCCTTCTCGTGGGAGAGCAGTTCGGCGTGGAAGGCGGCGGCCTCGCCCCGGGTCAGCCCGACCTCGGCGGCGTTGCGGCCGACGCTGGCGGTGCGGGCGGCCACGTACTGCACGTAGTAGACCGGGTTGTCGCGGGTGGCCCGGGTCCACAGCTCCACGTCGATGTCGATCGGCGAGTCGCTGGAGTAGCGGGCCAGCGCGTAGCGGGAGGCGTCCACGCCGATCGCGTCGACCAGGTCCTCCAGGGTGACCACGGTGCCGGCCCGCTTGCTCATCCGCACCGGGGCGCCGTCGCGGAGCAGGTTGACCAGCTGGCCGATGAGGATCTCCAGGTTGCGCTCCGGGTCGTCGCCGAAGCAGGCGGCCATGGCCTTCATCCGGCCGATGTAGCCGTGGTGGTCGGCGCCCAGCATGATCACCACGCGCTCGAAGCCGCGCTCGCGCTTGTCCAGGTAGTAGGCGCAGTCGGCGGCGAAGTAGGTCCACTCGCCGTTGGACTTGCGCAGCACCCGGTCCTTGTCGTCGCCGAAGTCGGTGGTGCGCAGCCAGGTGGCGCCCTCGGACTCGTAGAGGTGGCCCTGCTCCCGCAGCCGGTCGAGCGCCTTGTCCAGCTCGCCCCGGTCGTGCAGGTCCTTCTCGTTGAAGTAGGTGTCGAACTCCACGCCGAAGTCGCGCAACGACGACTTGATCTCGGCGAACATCAGCTCGACGCCCTCGACCCGGAACACCTCCTGGGCGGCGGCCTCGGCCAGGTCCAGCACCTCGGGCCGGCGCTTGACCACCTCGGCCGCGATCTCCGCGATGTACGCGCCGCCGTAGCCGTCCTCCGGGGCCGGCTGGCCCTGGGCGGCGGCGAGCAGCGAGCGGGCGAACCGGTCGATCTGGGAGCCGGCGTCGTTGAAGTAGTACTCGGTGCCGACGTCGGCGCCGGTGGCGCGGAGCAGCCGGCTGAGCGCGTCACCGACGGCCGCCCAGCGGACCCCGCCGATGTGCACCGGGCCGGTCGGGTTCGCCGAGACGAACTCCAGGTTGATCCGCTGGCCGGCGAGCGCGTCGCTGCAGCCGTACTCCGGGCCGGCCTCGACGATGACCTTGGCGAGCTGGCCGGCGGCGGCCGCGTCGAGCCGGATGTTGAGGAAGCCCGGGCCGGCGATCTCCACCGACTTGACCCCCGGCGCCCGGCCCAACTGGTCGGCCAGGGCGGCGGCGAGCTCCCGCGGGGGCACGCCGACCTTCTTGCTGAGCTGCAGCGCCAGCGTGGAGGCGTAGTCGCCGTGCTCGGGGTTGCGGGGTCGCTCGACGGTGGTCTGCGCGGGCAGCGCGGAGCGATCCAGGCCCCGGTCTACGAAGACGGCGTGGGCTGCGGCGAGGACGACCTCGGCGAGTTCTGCGGGAGTCACCGAACCATGTTATCGGGGGTAGACTCGGTCCCCGCGGCGGCGACCCAGCATGTGAACCGGCCCCGCGGCTCCCCTGACCGACCGACCTGACGAGGCACGATGAGCATCAGCACCCCGGGCGGCCCGGAGCGCCGCCCGACCGTGGTCAGCACCGGCAAGAAGCCGGCCGCCGGCCGGCCCGCCGCTGCCGACAAGCCCGCCGGCGGCAAGGCCGGGGCCGGAAAGCCCCGGCAGACCGGCGGCAAGGGCCGCAAGCCGGTCACCCCGGTGAAGGTGAGCCAGGGTCGCTCGTGGGGTCCGATCGCCCTCTTCGTCGCGGTCGGCGTCTTGGCCGCCGGCATCATCGGTGTCGGGGCGTGGGCGGTCTACCAGGGCTCGCAGCCGTGGCAGAAGCGGGCCGACGCCATCAACGGCATCGTCGACTTCCGCAAGAAGGACAAGAACCTGGTCAAGGGCGGCAACCACCAGCCCGGCACGATCAAGTACGACGTGCTCCCGCCGGTCGCCGGCCCGCACAACCAGGCCTGGCAGAACTGCATGGGCGACGTCTACGACGCCCCGATCGCCAACGAGCACGCGGTGCACAGCCTGGAGCACGGCACCGTCTGGATCACCTACCGCCCGGACCTGCCCGCCGACCAGGTGGCGAAGCTCAAGGCCAAGGTGCAGGGCAAGGAGAAGCTCATGCTCAGCCCGTACGAGGGGCTGGACAAGCCGATCTCCCTCCAGGCGTGGGGCTTCCAGCTCAAGGTCGACAACGCCGACGACGGCCGGATCGACGAGTTCATCAAGACCCTGCGGGTGAACGCCTCCATCGAGGGCCCGACCGCGCTCTGCGACCAGGGCGTCACCGCCACCGGCACCACCCCGCGGGACAACCTCCCCAACAACATGCCCGAGCAGCCCACCCAGTGAGGACGCCCCGATGACCGCCGCCGTGACGACGGACACCGAGCACGACGAGGCCCCGGACACCGGTGACGGTGGCCGGGGGGCCGCGCGGCGCTTCGGCGCCCTGGCCCTGGCGGCCGCCGTCGTGGTCGGTCTCCTCCTCGGCTACGCGGGCGGCCTGCTCACCCCGGCGCTCACCCGACCCGGCGACAGCTCGGCCGAGGCGGGCTTCGCCCGGGACATGACCGCCCACCACGCGCAGGCGGTGGCCATGGGGCTGTTGGCGTTCCGGCAGGGCCAGGACCCGGAGGTACGCCAGATGGGCGGCGACATCGCCACCGGGCAGCAGGGCGAGATCGGCACCATGCAGACCTGGCTGCGGTCCTGGAAGCTGGACCCGACCGGGGACCAGCCGCCGATGGCCTGGATGTCGGACGGCGCGGCGGTGAAGAACGGGCTGATGCCGGGCATGGCCACGCCGGAGGAGATGGCGAAGCTGCGGGCCGCCGGCGGACGCGAGTTCGACGTGCTGTTCCTGCAGCTGATGATCCGGCACCACGTCGGCGGCGTGCACATGATCGACGGGATCCTCGACCAGGGGCACGACGACGACGTGCTGGCGGTCGCCCAGGTCATGAAGAACACCCAGCAGAACGACCTGACCAACCTCACGGCGGCGCTCAAGCGCCTGGGCGGCACCCTGTAACACCTGCTCTGAGGGGAGGGCCCGCGTCGTGCGCGACGCGGGCCCTTCGCGTACCCGGAGCCAGACCCGTGCCCCTTATGCCGCTTTATAACAGTTTGGGCGGTACAACCCATTCCGCTGCTTGGAGACTTTTCTCCCCACATATCGTGACCAGTTGCGATTCGGGCTCGTTGCGCAGGACGTGGGGGTTGCACTCAGAGACGCAGGGCGGTCGGTGACCAGCTGGTGCCGACGCCACACCATCGGCGGTGACGGGGCGGTGGCAGCCGTCCGTCGCGGACTGCGGCAGGGCGAGCCGGGAACGCTCAGTCGCGAACAGGAACTCGAACTGATCGACGTGCTGCGGGGCGTCCACCCCGACGAGTTCGGCCTGGACGAGGAGCTCTGGACGCGACAGAGCCTGACCACCCTCATCGAGCGCCAGTTCGAGCTGACCATGGACGCCGGCACGGTCGGGGCGTACCTGCGGGCCTGGGGGTTGGGTCCGCGGGAGCCCCGCGAGCGGGCCTGCGGGCTCTGCGTCGGCGCGGTCGAGCGCTGGGTACGCAGCGAGTACCCGTCGATCACCCGGGCCGCCCAGGAGCACGCCGCGGACGTCTACTGGATCGGCCGCGTACGCCTGCGCGGCACCATGCCGGCGGCCGACGTGATCTCCGCGGTCTCGTCCCGGGGCCGGGTGCGCTTCATGATCACGACCCCCACGGTCGACCCGCCGCTCCCCCGCGACTTCGTGCTGCGGCTCAGCGGCGCCGAGGAGCGCACCGTGCACCTGATCGTCGACGGCTCCTGGCCGCGCAACGAGTGGCCCCGCCGCCTGCCGCGCCGCATCGTGCTCCACCCGCTGCCCAGCTGCGGTCGCCCCCTGGCCGCCGCCTGATCCGCGGACGATCGGCGCGCGGGGTGCCGATTCGGTGATCGGGGAAGGCGTTTGCTACTCTTCTCGGGTCGCTGAGCCCCCGTAGCTCAGGGGATAGAGCACCGCCCTCCGGAGGCGGGGGCGCAGGTTCGAATCCTGCCGGGGGCACCAGAGTTGACCAGCACGAAAAGGCCCCTGACCAGGGAAAACCCGGTCAGGGGCCTTCATCATGTGTCCGGCCATGTCCGGCCGTCAGCGGTCCGTGGCGGGCGTCTGTGCCAAATGCGTGCCGAAGTTTCGGCGCGGTCAGTCGTGGCCTAGCGCTCTCTCGATCCGCTGCCTGAGGGCTGCGTCACCGCCGTCTAGGCACTTGGCGTAGATCCTCAGCAGCACCTCTACGGACTGCCCGGCCCACTCGGCTACCTGAGTCGGCGGGACTCCCCCGTTGAGCCAGGTCGACACGGCGGCGTGCCGCAGGTCGTACGGGGTGCGGGCCAGCGGTGAGGCTTGCACCTCGGGCGTGAACACGGCGGCCCGCGCCCACCGCCACACGCGGTTGATCGTGCCCTTGGGAAGTTCCTCCTTGTTGCGCTCCCCCACGAACAGGCGGTCATTCGGCCCGTAGCCGAACAGGTCAACGTGAGCGTTGATGATCGCCGTTAGTTCGGGCGGACACGGGACCGTGCGCGTCTCTCCTCGTGCGCGCTGTTTGAGTTGGCGGCTGTCGCGGTTTTTACCGCTGTCGGTCCATTCGCGGCCGGCGTGCGGGTCCGCTCCATCGAGGGTGAACTCCCCCCATCCTTTCTCGGGTAGATGAAGGTTCGGTTTTGCGAGCCGTACGGCTTCCTCCGGTCGCAGCGCCGCGTAGTACAGGCAGGCATAGAAAGCGACCATGCGCGGCCCGATACGGCCCTGCTTTCGGACCCCTTCAAGCAGGGTCCGCACTTGCACCGGATTAGCGACCGATCGCCTGTCGATCGTCGTTACGGTTTTCGGCGGCTTCCACTTCAACTGCGGCAGCGGATTCGCTGACAGCAACCGCTTTTCTACGGCGTACTCAACTGCAGTGTTGAATATCTTCCGGCGGCGGCTGATCACGCTCGGAGCGGCCGGTGCTCCATCGAGTCGTACGGTGAGGCCGTCCAGGACCGGGCGCAGCACTTCGGGGCGGCTGAGACTCGCTACATCGCGGGTGTTCCGCTTCACCCAATCGAGCACGTCTCGCACCTGCTCGGGCACGTTCTTGGCCGTGCGGCGAGGGGTGTTAAAGGCCCAGCGACCCAGCGCGTAGCGGAGTAGCTTGCCGTCCGGTCGCCCTCGGGCGCTGCTCAGCATGAGCACGGTTAGCGCGGTTAGCGCTTCCGCGTGGGTGCGCCTGGTCGTCGCGGCCACATGCGGCCATTTCATGTCGGCGAACGAACAGGCAAGTTCGTACCAGGACATGGCGGCGGTGTCGCGGCGCATCGAGATGGGGTGGCCCGTCTCGATATCGAACGCCTCACCCTTGCGGGATGCCGTGACCAGCTCGGAGCGGAAACTCTCCGCGAGAGCCTTTGTCTTAAACACCCTCTTCTGCCGACGCTCGGCAACCCGCCAGCGGACACGGTAGGTGCGGCCCCTCTGCCCCTCGTACGTCTCGATTGACCAAATGCGCACGTCATAGGTGGTGTTCAAGCGGCCTCCTCATACAGCGTTTCAAGCCAGGTTTCGTAGTCGCGGCGCTCGATTCGGATCTCGCCGTTCGGCAGCTTTCGGGCAGGCGGCCCCTTTCGCTTTGCTCGCCAGTCGTAGAAGGTCGACCGGCTGATTCCGAGGTCATCGCAAACGTCGGCGATGGTGAGGTGACGGGCAGGGCGAGGCGTCCCCCGCTCCGGGCGCTTCGGGGTGGTCATGGGCAGGTGTCCTCCCTCGGGGTGGCGTGGAGGTAGATGCGCTGGAACATCGGGGATCGGCGGTCGGGGTAGGGCCGGCTGACCTGCTGGATGTGCAGCACTTGGGTGAGGGCGGCGAGTGCTGCGGCTGTTTCAGCGGGTGTGCCGTGCAGCCTGATTCGCACGGTGAGCGCCTTTCGGTCGGTGCGGGTCGCGTGTGGAGGGTCGGGGCGGCGGTGCGGCAGAACGGCGCAGGGCGGCCCGCTGAGAGCCACGGAGACGCAAGATCCGGGCAGGGTTGGTGTAAGGGCATAGGGCCGATCCGTCTGTGTGGCTCTCAGCGGGCCGTTTCCGGGCGGCGGCGACGCGGGTCGGGGCGGGCCGGGGGCCGGGAAGCGTTGACACGTTGACAATCGGCCGACAGTGGCGCGTTTGCGCAGGTGAGGGCCGGTGTGGGGGTGTCAACGGGTGTCAACGCGGCCCGTTGACACCCTCGCGGGCGTCCTGAGCTGCGGAAACGTCGCCGTCGGGGGTGGGTGTCAGCGTGTCAACGCTTCCGGGGTCCTCCGCCGCGGCGCGGGGGTGCAGTTCGTAGCGGCCGTCGGGTGCGTGGCGGACCCATCCGAGGGCGGCCAGTTCGGCGAGCACCGCCGACACCTCATCGGATTTGGGCAGCCGCCGGGATACGCGGCGGTGCAGTTCCCGGCGGGTGAAGGTGGTCATGCCCTTGGCGGTGAGCACGCCGAGCACGTAGCGGGCGTTCTCCACCGCGGTGTCGGTGCCGATGGTGGTCAGCGCTGCCCGGTAGTGCGCGGCGAAGAACTCGGCGAGCCTCACGGCGTCGGCCATGCGGTCGGCGTCGATGGGGCGTCGCCAGGCGTCGGCGGGGTGGTGGGCGACGTGCAGCAGCCCGGCCAGGCGCAAGGTAGCGCCGGACAGTTTGTTGCCCCACTCGCGCATGTCGTAGAGGCTGCCCCCGGGCCGTAGCTCGGCCTCAACCTGTTCGGCGGCGGCCCGCCGCACGCGGCCGGCTTCCTCGGTGAGGGTGACCACCGCCGGGTCGGTCCACTCGGCGAGGGTGGCGGCCAGGTCGTGAACGCGATGCGCGTAGCCGGCGGTGACCTGCTCGGGCACCGGGTCGGTGTCCACCGCCCGATAGCCGGCGAGGGAGCGCGGGAGGGCGAACAGGAACCGGGCGGGTAGCCCTCGGCCGGCGAGGTCGGCGTTGCCGCCGAACTTGCGCAGCACGGTCGGTTGCGCCATCACGCACACGGTCAGCGCCGGCTTGTCGACCGAGGCACCCTCGCGGGTCTGCCGTTCGTTGCTCATCGGCTGCCCCGCGTGGCCTTTCAGGTACGGGTCAAGGTTCGGGGCACCGGAGTAGCGGCCGGCGAGGGTGTCGAAGATGCCGCCCTCATCACTGATGATCGCCATCCGCCCACCGTTGGCGGCCATCAGCCCGATAAGGGCTTCCGGGGTGGCGTCGTCCACGATCAGCTTCGGGAGGCCGGGAACGGTGATGGCCTCAGCGGCGATCGCGGCGGCCACCGCTTCGGCGGCGGCGTCGTCGCGCTTGCTCGGGTCGGTGGCCTTGGCCGCTTGGGCTTTGGCCTGTTCGGCTTGCCGGTCGGCGATGTCGCGCAGCGCGGCGGCCTCGGCGATGCGGGGCCGCATGGCGTCGGCGAGCGTGGATTGTGCGGCGAACAGGGGCGCGGTCATGGCGCGGTGCACGGGGCTCTTGCGTTCGCCGGGGCCGGCGATGACGGCGGCGAACACGTTGACCGGCTCCCGCCACCCGGCTACCGGCTCCACCTCCAGGCGGCCACCCGCGCACGCGGACAGCACCGCGACGGCGAGGGTGCCGGCCATGGCCGGGTCGGTCTGGGTGAACCGGGCAACGCCGCTCACCATGTCGCCGAGCCAGCGCGGGAACACCTCGACCGGGAACGGCGGCGGCGCGGTGTTCGCCCCGGTCAAGGGCACTGGAACATCCCACAACGCGGCGCCCGCGGCTTCCTCGCCGGTGGGTTGCGGGTGGTCGGTTACGAGGTGGAGTCGGGCGGTGCTCATGCGGCCACCTTTCGGGGTCGGCGGGAGCCAGCGGCTAGCCCGGATCGGATGGTGCGTGCGGTCTCGACGCGGCCCAGCCCGGCACGGCCGGCGGCTTGTTCCAGCACGCTTTGGGCGTCGTCGGCGGTGAGCGCGCCACCGGCGGCGAGTTGGCCGAGGGCCACGGCGGCGATGTAGAGGCAGCGGTTGCGCTCCCCGGCCGGCGCGCCGGTGACCCGTTCGGCCTCCCGGTCGATCGCGGCCCGCACGTACGCGCCGCTGCGGTCAGCGGGCAGGTCGACCACCACCGGCCGCTGCGGCGGCAGCGGCGCGGGTGCCAGCAGCGCGGCGAGCCACCCGGGCAGCGGCGCGGGGTCGGTGTCCAGGTCGACGGTGTAGGGCCGGCCGGCGACCGTGGAGCCGGGGGCGACGACGTAGCCGCCGTGCGCGCGGGTGTCGACCATCGGCCCGAGGGTGCCGGCGGTGTTGCGCAGCGCCGGCCCGTCGTCGGGGTGCCGGTAGTAGAGGTGGGTGCCGCCCCGCCCGGTGGTCACGGTGTAGGTCGGGTCGACCGTGGCGGCGTGCGCGGCGGCCAGCTCGGCGAGCACGGCCAGGCCGTCACGCCCACCCGCCCCGCCGTTCTTTGGGGTGTCCAGGTCGACCACCACCAACGCGGACGGCCCGCAGGCGAGGCCGATGCCGTAGGGGCGGGCGGCCCACGCTCGGCGGATGCGGTCGGGGTCGGTGGTGGCGCGGGCCTCCCACCCGAGGTGACCGGCCCGGCAGCGCGGGTCGCGGCCGGTGCAGTCGTCGGCCGGGTGGTCGGGGAACGCGGGCCGCTTGTCGTCGGGCCGCAGCGGGAAGACGTGCCACCCGCGTGCGGCGTGAGCCAGGGCGGCGGTGAGCAGGTCAGACATGAGGCGTCTCCTAGGCGGTTCGGCGGTGGGCGCGGGCGGCGTCAAGGTCGATCAGCGCGCCGCCCTGCTCTGGGGCGCGGCCGGGCCGCTTGACGGCGGCGACGGTCAGGCGCAGGTAGAGCCGGTGGCGGCCGGAGTCGGTCCCGGTCAACGCCCGGCGGGTGCCGCGCTGGGTGAGGTGACCGGCGGCGGCCAGGGCGGCGGTGAGGGCGTCCAACTCGGCCGGCGTGCCGGTCAGCCACACCTCGGCACCGGACAGGCGCGGATCGCGCGGCGAAGCGCCGTCGCGTCGCGGGCCGCTCACCGGGCGGCCCGCCTCGGTCGGGGCCGGGCGGCGATCGCGGCGCGGGCGACGGCCTGGCGCACGTCGCCGAGCAACCCCACCAACTGGCGGCGGGCGGCCACCTCGCCGGGAGCGAGTGCCACGCGGACGCGCACCTCGGCGTGCTCGCGGCCGGCGGCGGTGCGCACGCGCACGAGGACGGCGCGGGCGCGGCCGGGCAGGTCGACCACGATCTCTTCCGAGCGGTGCTCGCCGAGGCCGCAGCGGTGGTCCCGACCGCACCACGGAGTGTGGTCGTCGGGGTTGCGGCGGTTCATCGGGTGCCAGCCCGGTACTCGTCGCGGACGCGCTCGATCACGCGGCGGCCGACGCGCACCCGCTTGCCCGTGCCGCCGCAGCGGCTGCACTCGCGCTTGAGTCGGAGGATGAGTCCACGCCGCTCGCCCTTGCCCTTACAGCGGCGGCAGGGGCCGAACGGCACGGCGTAGCACTTGATCAGGTAGAACGCTGCGTAACCGAGGATGGTCAGGCT
>NZ_MUYZ01000009.1:0-58522 GCF_003013775.1 Micromonospora sp. MH33 | reverse complement strand
CTCGCCGTCCGTTACGAAGCCACCGTCACCATCGCCGCGATCAACCAATGGCTATGACCCTTACCAAACACGGCCTAGCCGCCCCGACCTGAGGTTCGCGCACGTCAGGGCGCACGTCCTTCACGCCCTCAAGGTGCCACCGAGAGCGTGGCGCACACGGCGGATTCCCACGTCGGAGGGTCGTTCGACGGATGCCCCCAAACGCATGGCTGGGGCGAGGCGTTCCTACGCGACCGGCACGTTGCATTGCTGGCCCGATCACCGATTCATTTACAAAGAGCAACTTCACAGCGTTGCCGCACCACCACCGTCGGCGAGCCGGCGCGAGCCGATCCCGCACACCCTCCCCACGTCCGCGTCAGCACCCGTTGGAGGTCGCTTGATGGACCGCACCGAACCCCTGGTCGAGCTGATCTTCGACCGGCTCGTCGCCGACCACGTACCCGATGACACCGCCGAGGTGGTCCTCGCCGCGCTGACCGGCGACGCCGACCTGGACGCGGCGCTCGCCGGCGCGCCGACCGTGCTGGAGCCGCAGCGCCCGACGGCGGACGAGCCGCAGGAGCGGATCTGGCTCTCCTCCGTCACCGTCGCCGGGTTCCGCGGCGTCGGCCCGGAGCGCACCCTCGCCATCGAGCCCGACCCGGGGCTGACGGTGGTGGTGGGTCGCAACGGCTCCGGCAAGTCCAGCTTCGCCGAGGCCGTGGAACTTGCCCTGACCGGGGACAGCGCGCGCTGGGCGGATCGCAACAGCGTGTGGCGTACCGGGTGGCGCAACCTGCACGCCGGCGACCCGTGCCGGATCGCTGTCGAGCTGCGGGTCGACGGGGTGGCCACGCCCACCCGGGTGGTCCGTTCCTGGCTGGCGGAGGCGGAGCTGGGTGACGCCGAGGTGGCGGTCACCAGTGCGCGCGGCGCCCATCGGGACCTCGCCGAGCTGGGGTTGGCCCGGCCGTTGGAACTGTACCGGCCGTTCCTCACCGCCGCCGAGCTCGGCCGGCTCACCGCCGGCACGCAGAGCCAGCTCTTCGACGCCATCTCCGCGATCCTCGGCCTGGAGGCGATCACCAACGCCGATCGCCGCCTGATGGCCGCCGCGCGCCCCGTCGACACCACCATCAGGGAGGTACGTGGACAGCGCGCCACCCTCGCCGCCACCCTCGCCGGGATCGACGACGACCGGGCCCGCCGGGCCGCCGAGCTGCTGCGCGCCCGGGGCACCGTCGACCTGGCGGCGCTGACCGCGATCCTCGACGAGCCGCAGGAGCCGACCGCCGACGAGGCGGTGCTGCTCTGCCGGCGGCTGGTGGCGATGCAGCTGCCCGACGCCGACGAGGTGACCCGCATCGCCGGGCAGCTGCGGGAGGCCGCCGCCGACGCGCGCCGGCACGACGGCGGGCGGTCGCGGGCATCGCTGCGCAGCGCCGAACTGCTCCGGCTCGCCATCGAGCACCACGACGACCGGGGTGACGGGCCGTGCCCGGTCTGCGCGACGGGCCGCCTCGACGGCGACTGGCGGACCCGGGCGGCCGCGTCCCTGGCGGAGCTGCGAGACCGAACCCTCGCAGCCCAGGCCGCCGCCTCCCGGCTGACCGCGCTGCTGCAGCGGGCGCACTACCTGATCGACGACCTGGACGTGCCGACCGGTGACGCCGAGGGGGTGCCGGTCGACGACCTGCAGGCGGCGGCGACGGCGCTGCGGCTGGCACCGGGCGGGCCGGAGGAGCTGGCCGACCACCTGACCGCGCGGTACCCGGCGGTGCTCGCGGCAGCGCGGGCCGCGCAGGCGTACGCGAACGGTCTGCTCCGCCGGCGCGACACCGGCTGGCAGGCGGTCGCCGGCGAACTGCGGGCCTGGACCGCGTCAGCCGGGACGCTGCCGGAACGGGAACGCGCCCTCGCCCGGTTGAAGGCGGCGCGGGCGTGGTTGAAGGAGACCGGGGCGGAGTTGCGCAACCAGCGGGTGGCGCCGTTCGCGGAGCACTCGCAGCGGATCTGGGCGCAGCTGCGGCAGGAGAGCAACGTCGAGCTGGGCGCGATGACCCTGGCGGGCATGAACACCCGGCGGCGGGTGGTGATCCCGGTCAGCGTGGACGGCGTCGACAACGGCACCGCCCTCGGGGTGATGAGCCAGGGCGAGATGCACGCCCTCGGGCTGGCGACGTTCCTGCCGCGCGGCTGCGCCCCGGAGAGCCCGTTCCGGTTCATCGTGGTCGACGACCCGGTGCAGAGCATGGACCCGGCCAAGGTGGACGGGCTGGCCCGGGTGCTCGCCGAACTGGCCGAGCAGCGGCAGGTGGTGGTCTTCACCCACGACACCCGGCTGCCCGACGCCCTTGCCCGCCTCGACCTCGGTCGGTCCCGCATCGTGGAGGTGACCCGCGCGGAGCGGTCGGTGGTGACCTTGCGGCCCGGCTCCGACCCGGTGACCCGGTACCTGGACGACGCGTACGCACTGGCCCGCTCCGAGGAGATCGCGTCCGAGGTGCGCGGGCCGGTGGTGGCGGAGCTGTGCCGCACGGCGATCGAGGCGGCCTGCCACCGGATCGTGTGGCGCCGGCGCGTCGCGCGGGGTGTGCCGCACGACGACATCGAGGCGGCCGTCGTGGCCGCGTCCCGCCGGCTGACCACCACCGTCGCGTTGGCGCTGTTCGACGACGCCGACCGGGGCGGTGACGTCCTCGGCTATCTGAGTCGCCGGCACGGGTCGCGGGCGGTGGGCGCGTACAAGGCGTGCCGCGAGGGCGTGCACGGGGCGTACCTGTTCGACCTGCCCGAACTGGTCTCCGACGCCCGCCACCTCGCGGAAGCGCTGCGACCCCAGGTCGCCGCCGTGCCCGCGCCCCGCGACGGTGCGGAAGTCCGGTCGTGACCGCGCCGACGCCCCGGCGCTGCCTGGCGGCGGCCGACCAGATGCTGCGCGGTGCCGGACCGCTCGGCGCGGCCGCAGTCAGCGGCGGCTGGTGGCCGCGGGCGTGCGCCTGCCTGATCCGGCTCGCCCTCGAAGACGGAATCGACGCCTACTGGCGGCGGACCCGCCCGGTGGTGGCCGCCTGCCGGCAGGGCCGGGCGAAGCAGCTGATGTTGCGCGGCCGGTTCGGGCCGGGCCTCGCCGTGGCCCGGCGGGTCGCCTTCACCTGGGCGGCGCTGTCGGCCGCCGCCCACCACCACTGCTACGAGCTGGCGCCGACGGCCGCCGAGCTGCGTCGCCTGCACACCGAGGTGAGCGCCCTGCTCACCCACCTCGACGGAAGAACGGAACCCGCACCGATGACCTACCCGCAGCCCGGCTTCGACCCCACCCGCCCGCAGCCGCCCCTGCCTGCCGTCCTGGGGCCGTATCCTCCGGTGTCCGCGGCCGCCGGCGCGTACGCGACGGTCCTGGCCATGCCCTACGGGGCGGCGGGTACCCGGCGGGCGGGCAGCGGCTCACCGTGCAGCCCGTCTTGACCTCAGGCATGGCGACGGCGTCGCTGGTGCTCGGGATTCTCGGCGTGCTCGGTGGCTGGTGCCTGTTCGATCTGCCCTGCGCCCTGGCCGTCGTCCTCGGTCACCTGGCGCTGCGGGAGACTCGCGACGGCACGCGATCGGGGCACGAGAAGGAGATCGCCGCGCACCGATCGTTCAACTACGCGCTGCTGGACGAGGAGGAAACCAGGATCCTCGGCTGCGTCTACATCGACCCGCCCGAGCGCGTCGGCTCCGACGGCGAGGTCTCCTGGTGGGTGGTGGACGACCTCGCCGGCGGGGAGGTGGAGCGCGCGTTCGACGCGCTGGTGCCGCGGTGGATCGCCGCCGACTGGCCCTTCCAGCAGCCCGCTATCTGGGCCGCGACATCACCTGGCAGGACTGGCTCGCGCTGCCGCGCGCCTCGTAACACCCCGGGCGGGGGCCTCAGTGGCTCGGTCATCAGCGCGTAGTCGTAGACCGGCGCCGAAATCGTGTCGTCACAGATCGCCCCCGACGGTGACCGGCCCTGATTCCGGTCGGTCAGGCGGTGCGGCCCAACGGCTGGGCCTGCTCGCCGGGCAGCGGGATTCGAACCTCGGCGGTGTCTGAGCCCGGTCCAATGGGGCGAGCGAAGTGACGACCCCGTGCCCGGCCGGGGAAGCGTCGCGCGGCGCGCCGCCACTACCTTTCCTCCGGGCTGGGTAGGGGCGGCATGTCCGGCAGTCCGAGTCTCGACTGCGCGTACCCGAGCATCGCCCGCTGATGCTCGGCCGCGAGGCGTGTCAGATCCTGAACGGGTGTGCTGTGCAGGACAGCGGCGTCGAAGCCGAAGTGGATCCGGACCACCTTCCGACCCTTGCTCAGGCGCGGTTTCGGGACGGTGTCCCAGGTGTAGAACGGGTAGGTCTCCAGATCGGGCACGCCGGAGGCGTCCCACCATGCCCGCCAGGCGGGATCGGCGTCGATCGCCGCTTCCAGCGCATAGGACGCGTCGTCGAATTCGTCGCGTTCGGCCTTTACGTCATACATGTGTCCGCACATGTACCAGGTCCACCACTTGTCCTCGCCGCCAGCGGCGCCGGCCTCGGCTCGAGCGCCGTCGCTGGCGAGCGGCATGTCGAAGACGAGGTCGTCGTCCCAGTCCAGTCCAGTGGCGTATCGGTACGCCGCCGGCACCACGTCCAACAGTTCCTCGGCCTCCGCCACCCGCCAGCGGCCCGACATGGCGTCGGGGTCGGCCAGGACCGCCTGCCACGTTCGCTGGCCGGCGGCGACAGCGGCGAGCCTGGTGTAGAGGAAGACATCGTCGGACATGGGAAGCGCCGGCGCGGCGGCCGGCTCTGACACGTCCCAGACCGCTTGCGACTGGTGTCGCGCCGGCGTGAGGGCGCGCACCGCCTCCACGAGATCGTCGGCGAACTGCCGCACGTCGGCCTCTCCGGCCGAACCCAGCGACTCGACGAGACGCCCGCATCCCTCAGGAGTCGCGGCACCATCGAGCAGGGCGATGTACGACCAGAACGTCGCAGAGATCACCCGAGCTCCTTCTCATCCTGGACGCTTTGGAGCCTAGTCGGCACCAGAAGGGCCGTGCCGCTCCTGCCATCGGCAGGAGCGGCACGGTGCTGTACCTGCGGTGGGAGGCGGAATATCCCGACGAGTGGGGAGCGCCAGGGTCGTGGATGTGGTCCCGCTCGGAAACTAAGGAGGCAGTTCTTCGCCGGCTAGATCGCGGCGGTGTCCCGGAGGACATCCAGCCTCAGATCGCTGAGCTGATCCTTGCGGCGTTGAGGCGACCATACCGGCGCAAGGACTGGGCGTACGCCTGCCTGGTCCGCCACCTCGACGACCCGTTGTTCCTCCACGAGGTGGAGATGCTGGCTTCCGCCGACGACCCCGCGGTCCGGCTCCGAGCGCAGTTCGTTCTGCACGTGGCGACCGACCGCGAGCAACGGACCACCCGCACGAGCTGGCGACGCGCCGACAGCTCAAACAGAAGGTCCGCGGGTTGCATGCGGGCGTACCTCGCGACTACCTACAGGGAGGAGCCGACGGCGCGAGCCAATCATCACCGCCCCGGCGCCTGGACAACCTGTGGTGGGACCAGAAGCTGCGAAGAACCGGGCACTGTCCGGGGTGACCGTCGCACTGCCCGTGAGTTCGGCGGCCCGGGCGGCGCTGGCGATCACGGGAACGGCGCTGAGCATGATCAGGCCGGCGGGTACCAGCCACTCTCGCTTGGCCGAGGTCGCCACGGCACATCCCTTCATCCCCCGGCCATCCGTCCAGCCGGCCACTACACCACCGCGCCAAGGTGTACGACGTACACCCAACGGTGAGAGTTGGGTGTACGGCGCACACCGCCAACGAGGCGCTACCGTCTTGCCCGCTTCAAGGGGAAAGCGGCGGATGGTTCAGCGACAGGTGGACGGCGCACGCCCGGCAGCGCATCCTCTCGGCGCGACGTGCCTACTGCGCCATCCGTGGGCGTCGCGCGTCAGACGATCAGAACGGCTGCGGCGCGAGTACGGCCAGGGTTCATCCGGTGCCAGCCGCTGGGGTAGAGCCCCAAGTGACGGGCCAGCCCCACGGTGCTTTCTGGCCGGGCGACGAACAACCGTACCGGCTCACCATCGCGCCGCGGCACCCACAGCGCATCGCTGATGTGCCACCACTGGTGGATAAGGCGGTTCACTGCTGTTCGTCCGCGACCCGTCGATCACGCTGGCGAGTGCGCATCTCGGCTGCCCTGTCGCTGATCGGGCGCGGGCTGTGATGCTCGTCGATACGTGAGGAAGTGCAGCATCCGGTTCGCTTCGTCGTTGACGGCTTGCTGTTCGGCGGTTGCAAGAGGCCGAAATGGGGCCAGTCGTATGTCGTCTCCGGTGAAGGACCAGGTTCCACGGACGAAGCCATCGATGAGGATGGTGGGGTGTACCAGGGCCCGGCCGGGCATGACCTGCTTGCGGTCTTCGTCGCTGATGATGCGGGTGCGGTCGGCATGGCCCAGCAGGGCGTTGTCGTACGCGGGCAGCAGTCGCACGGGCGCTGGGATGTGCGGGTCGGGTAGATGCGCGTCGGGCAGGTCGAGCAGGGTCTGGCCGTCGGGTCCGATGTAGTGGCGTAGTTCGATGCCCATGTTCGCGACGACTTGGTTGAGCCGGGTTAGCCCGCTCCATGCCTGAACGTCGGCCACCGTGGCGGGTCCGAAGGCGGCGAGGTAGCGGCGGATCAGGTCGCGGATCGTCGTGGGTTCGATGCTGTCGGCCGCAAGGGCGGTGACGGTGACGGAAGATCGGTTGCCCCAGCTACCCCAGGATGCGGTGGCGGGATCGTGGATGAGCGGGGTGCGTAGTTCGAATTCGCCGGCGAGGATTCGGCCGTCGCGGCCCGGGTGGCGAGCGGCGAGGCGTTGGGCGAGTTTCTTGCGGGCGAGCGGTCCGGCGTCCAGCAGCGCAAGTCCGTTGGCCATCAGCGTCTCGGTAGGCAGCCGGCTGCTGTTGCGTCGGAAGTACGGCGAGCTCGCGGTGCGGTCGAGGACGGGTTGCAGCAGGGGCCGCAGCCGACGGAAATCGTCGGCTGCGGCGATGTGCTGGGTGCTGCGCAGGAGGCTCGAGCGCACGACCTGCCCGTCGGCCAGCAGGGTGGTCAGGTCGGCGAGGGTGAACCCGTGGATCCGGCTCCACAGCCCGAGGTAGGGCCAGTTCGGTTCCTGTGCTTGCAGGGCGACCAGACGCCGGATCACGTTGAGCGGCGCCTGGTCGGTGCGTTCCAGGAGGAATTGGCGCTGCAGCAGTGCCCGGTTGAGGGCGCGACGCGACAGCGGCGTCATGCCAGCCGCACCGAAACGTTGCCGTGGTAGCCGCCTCGCAACAGCGACAGGAAGGCATCGGGCACGGCGTCGATGCCGGCCTCGACGACCGTCTGCGGGAAGACGAACCTGTTCTGGTCGAGCCAGGCCCTGAAGTGGGTGTGCCATGCGTCGATCTGGTCGGGCGTGTGGTAGCAGGAGAAGGGCAGCAGCTCGATCCCCTTGGCTGCGGCGGCAGCCTGGTCGGGTTCGGGGAATCGCTCGGCCGCCGCACCCAGTTGAGTGGACAGCGATCCGCACAACGCGAACCGCGCTCCCGGCGCGGCGACCTCGAGCGCGGCCTCGTAGAGCGTGCCGCCGACCGTGTCGAAGAAGACCGTGATTCCCTCGGGTGCCAGTTCCTTCAGTGCTCCGACCGGATCCTGGTGGTAGTCGAATGCGGCGTCGATACCAAGGTCGCGGACCAGGTAATCCGCCTTGGCTTGGCTGCCCGCGCTGCCGATGACCTTCGAGGCGCCCAGATTGCGGGCGATCTGGGCGGCCAGGGAGCCGACGCCGCCGGCCGCGCCGGAGACGAACACGACATCGCCACGGCCGACCTTGGCCACGTCTGCCATGCCGTAGTACGCGGTCGGTCCCTGGCCGAGGTGGTAGCTCGGATCCGGGTACGCGTCGCGGTCCAGCTTGACATACGAGGCGGCCGGCCCGGCGGAATGCGTACTCCAGCCGCTCATCGACTGGACCAGGTCACCCTCCCGCAGATCCGGGCTGGCCGACTGCAACACCGTGCCGATGGCCATGACGCCGATGCGCTGGCCCGGCTGCCAGGCCGGGATTGGTAGGTGGCAGTCGGAGCGCATGAGCTCGAGGTATGTGGCGGCCAGTCCCAGGTAGTCGGTGCGGACGACGACCTCGCCGTCGATCTTGGTCTCGACAACGGTGAAATGGTCCCGGCCGGGTACACCGGCGATCTGGGTGGTCAGCTGAATCTCACGAGTGATCATGAAAGTGACCCTAGACCGGCTTCCGGTCACTTTCTGACCGGAAGCCGTGCGAAGATCGCGACATGGCCAACACCAGTTCCCGAACGCTCCGGCTGCTGTCGTTGCTGCAGACTCACCGCCACTGGTCCGGCACCGATCTGGCCGGCCGCCTGGGGATCTCGGAACGCACCCTGCGCCGCGATGTCGACCGGCTGCGGGAACTCGGCTACCCGGTGCACGCCTCCCGAGGTACCGACGGCGGTTACCAGTTGGCACCCGGTGCAGTCCTGCCGCCGCTGCTGCTCGACGACGAGGAAGGCGTTGCGCTGGCGGTCGGCATGGGCGACGCCACCCAGAGCGGAATCGCCGGCATCGAGGACGCGGCGGTGCGCGCGCTGACCAAAGTGGTGCAGGTCCTCCCGCCGCGTCTGCGTGCCCGGGTCAACGCGTTACGCGAAATGACCATCTCGCCCACGGCCGCGGGACCGGTCGTGCCCGCCGAAGTGCTTACGGTGATCGCCCAAGCCTGCCGGGACGAGGAACGGCTGCGATTCCACTACACCGCACGCGGCGGCCCCGACACCGACCGAGAAGTCGAACCGCACCGCCTCGTCGCACTCGGCGGCCGCTGGTACCTGGCCGCCTACGACCTGACCCGCCACGACTGGCGCAGCTTCCGCCTCGACCGACTAACCAACCCGCGCAGCTCCGGAACGAGGTTCCGTCCACGCCCCCTTCCCGCCGGCGACGCCGCCCAGTTCGTGCGCACCTCCACCGGCGTCCCCTCAGCGCACACCGTGCAGGCCCTGGTCCACGCATCCGCCGAACACGTCGGCCGGGTCGCCGGGCAATGGGGCACGATCGAGCCCATCGACAGCCAACACTGCCGTCTCACCATGGTATCCGCCAGCCTGGACTGGCCCACCCAAGCACTGGGCAACATCGGCGCTGAATTCGAGGTACTCAGCCCCCCGGAATTCACCGACCACCTCCAAGACTGGGGAACCCGATTCCTCCGAGCCGCACAAGGATCGGCAGCCCGGACCGACCCCCAACGGACACCGCACCAAACCGGCGACGCAATCCACCCGCGAAGAAAGCGAGAGGATCTTGAGAAGGGCGGCGCAACATCGGACTGACAACCGGCGCGTTCGCCTACGCCGCTGAGCCGGTCACCTGACCGGCGATTCCCCCAGCCCCACAGCCCGGCTCCTACCAAACCGGCGCCGCCACCACCGGTCGCCGTCGCCGCGTGGACCGCCGCTCGGCCAACGCCAGCCACAACGCCGACGCTGGCACGACTGCGGTTCGCAGCCCCGCTGGCCCGGCCATGCTCGACCGCAACCTGTTCGCTACCGGTGCCGGACTGTCCACCGACGCCCGCCCCACACGATCGCCAACGGCACCATCGGCTAGGGACGCAACTGAGGAGGCGCCGGCAACTGCTCCTGCCTCAACTCTGCGTGCTACGAGCCGCGGCGCCGCCCGCCACCGGCCCCCACCGGTTCGATCACCTGCGAGAACTCCTTGGGAAGTTGGGTCACGGCGTTCTCGAACTCGTCTCGGGTTACGGCCTCGCGGAGGGTGGTGAGCACCGCGCGGACCCCGGCACCGGCGAGCGCACGATCGACACCCGGACGATCCCCCACCCGCCGCACAAACTCGTCGAGCCCGAACGAGGTGGCCATTTCCCCTCCGAGCGGTCTGCTCAGGTGATCGGCAAGTCGATCCGGAAGCTGATAGGCGAGGTCCTCAGCCTGGCCGGCGCTGATCCGATCCGCCAACGTCTCCAACGTCACGCCGGTCAGTGCCGCCGCCTGGTCGGTCGACACCTTTGCCCGCGTGGCCACTGCATTGACGAAATCCTCGTATTCCATCTGATTCCCCTCTCCGGCCAGATCCCTGTCGAATGACTGGAACGCATCACATCGCTTCGTTAAGCGAACTGGTACCTCGACAGCCTGCCGGGACGGAGGGTGGTGCGGCCTCATCCCCATCGGGCGAATCACAAGGCGCCCTGCGGCGACATCCTCGACATTCCGATGGAACGGGACGAGCAGGCGAGGTGGTGGCGAGGCTGCGCCAGCGCGGCCACGAGGTCACCCGCGGCTGCAGACCGGGCCTGCCGAGAGGGCGCGCGCGGGACCTACCGCGCGGACCTGGTTGGCCTGATCGCCCACCCATCTCGTGGCGGCCATCTGTGGGATTGCATCGCCGACAGACGGGTCGGGGTGTCGGGCCGATGACCGGTGTATTGCTTCCGCCTGCTCGTCCGTTTCCGCTCTCCGGCGACCGCCGCTTTTGTAGGTTGGCGAAAGAAACGTGCCTCCGCCCCCGAGCGGCGTGCCGAAGGAGGCAGACGCGTGAGGCCCAGCCCGCTCCCCCGGATCCTTCGCCGGCGCGGCGAGCCTGACCATCCGACGTTCCTGGAGCTCTTCTTCGACCTGGTCTACATCTTCATGCTCTCCAGGCTCTCGGCGGGGCTGGCCGGGGACCTCAGCGTCCGGGGTGCCGCCCAGACCGCCGTCCTTTTGATGGCCGCCTGGTGGGTCTGGGTACTGACCGCGTGGCTCACCGATCTGTTCAACCCGCGGCTGCCGGTCATCCAGGCCACCGTCCTGGCGGTCATGTTCGGCACCCTGTTGATGGCGATCGCGGTGCCGTACGCCTTCGACGATTACGGCTGGCTGCTCGTCGCGGCGTACTTCGGCATCCATCTCGTCCGGGACGCCGTCCTCATCCCCGGTACCCGAGTGAATCGCCCGATCCAGGCCCGGAGCATCCGAGTGTTCTTCTGGTTCGGCGTCACGGCGCTGCCATGGGTCGCTGGGGTGTTCGTGCACGGAACGGCCCGGCTGCTGCTCTGGTCGGTCGCGGTGGCGGTCGACCTCGGGTCGGCCGGTTGGGCTGGCCGACGCCGAAACTTGGTCGCACCGAACTGGCCAGTCAGATCTTCACCGGCACCCACCTCTCCGAGCGGCATCGAGAAATCTTCATCATCTCCCTCGGCGAGCTGATCCTGAGCGGCGGCATCGGGCTGGCCGGCAGCGGCTTCCAGGCCGGCCCGGTGACCACGAGTTTCGTCGGGTTCGCCAGCGCTGTCGTGCTCTTTCAGCTCTATTTCCACCGGGTGGAGCAGCTGTTGGCACCGCCGGCCGTCACGGTGGTGGAGCGGGTCCGGCCCGGCACCTCCACCTCGTACAGCCACCTGGTGATGGTGGCCGGGGTGCTGTTGTGGCATGCCCGGGTCCGCGTTGGTGACGCGGTGTTCGGTCCCCGAACTGACGGGGAGACCACCCACGCGGGACGGCTGCTGCGCAGCCTGCACACGCGGATGATCGTGTTGCTCGACCGGGGCTTCGACAGCAACACGTTCCTGGGCGCGGTGGCCGGGACCGGTGCGCAGTTCCTGGTCCGGTTGAACGGCAACCGGAAGCCCCCGGTACTCGCCCGGCACCACGACGGCTCGTACACCTCGGTCATCGGCGGGTGCGGGTCCGGATCATCGCGTGTGAGATCACCGTCTCCACGACCGCCGGGACCCGGACCGGTGTCTACCGGCTGACGACCACTCTGCTCGATCACCGGCGGTTCCCGGCGTTCGAGATCGTGAAGCTGTATCACGAGAGGTGGGAGGTCGAGTCCGCCTACCTGGAGATCAAATCGACGCTGCTCGGCCGTCGAGTGCTGCGCTCACCCATCCCGGCGCTCATCGCCCAGGAGATCTACGCCCTGCTCACGATCTATCAGGTCCTGCGGATCGCGATCACCGACACCACGGACGCCGCCGGCGGCGTCGACCCCGACCGGGCCAGCTTCACCACCGCCGTGCAGACCGCCAAGGATCTGATCGTCCAAGCCGCGAACGTCATCGCCGAGACCACCATCGACCTCATCGGGACCATCGGACGTCACCTGCTCGACAACCTCATGCCCACCCGACGCCTACGAGTCAGCCCTCGCGCCGTGAAACGACCCCTGTCCCGCTACGCCTACAAAAGCCTCGGCGTCGACCGCAAAAGTTACCTCGCGACCCTCAGCATCGACATCATCGCAGGCCAACCCGCATTGACAGACCAGGGCGATCCTTAACTTCACGGCCTTGAGCTAAAGACAGTAGCGACAGCCGGGACGCCAGTGCACGATCGCTCGTCCGTCCGCCGCGCTGGCCCGCTGCGCTTCGGCGGCGTCCAGCGAGCGGGGGAAGGCCCGCGGCGACAGCAGCAACGCCAGCGCCAAGAAGATCAGCAGTTCGGCGCCGCCTACGACCGGCAGGCCGTCGGCCAGTTGCGACACCGCCACCAGCACGCCACATGCCGCCATCAGGATCGTCAAGGTCCATCGCCGCATCACCTCCGGACCCTACATCCGGTAGGCGGATGCGCTTCGGCGGTTGCCACTGCCAGTGGACGTCTCGGCATGCGCGACGGGTCGGCCGATCAGCTAACGTCTCGGGGGTGGTGGCCCAGGCAGCGGGTGCGTTTCGTCGGACGGCAATTGAGCGATCGGATCAACGCATCGCCCGCCTGCCACACCAGTACTGGCGGGACCCGATCCCCCGTGCCCGCGACTACCTGAGCCGTTTCCGTACCCCAACCTCACTTCACCCCTCTTGACCGCCGGCGTTGGTCGCCCGGTCGATCAGGGTGCGCAGGTGTGCTTCGCCGAGGCCGTCGGGGCGGAACAGGATGCGGTACATGATGGGCGCGACCAGTTGGTCCATGACCGCCTCCAGGGGAGGTGTCGGTTCCTGCCGTTCGGTGGCGCGGGCGAGGATGATGTTGATCTGCTCTGCGGCGTAGGCGGAGCACTGCCCGGCGTTGGTGCCGTCGGGATCGCCGAGCAGTGCGTCCCGGATGTAGGCCTTCCCCGGTGGTGAGGACATCTCGTCGAGGAAGGACTCGGCCCAGGCGGCGAGATCTTCCGTGAAGGAGCCGTGGTCGTCGGGCGCCGCCTCGGGCCGCAGCCGTTCGACGGCCACGTCCGACAGCAGTTCCTGCAGGTCACCCCAGCGCCGGTAGATGGTCGAGGGGGTGACACCGGCCCGAGCGGCGATCATCGGGACGGTCAGGTTGTCGCGGTCGGTCTCGGCCAGCAGGGCGCGCACCGCGTCGTGTACCGACCTCTGGACGCGGGTGCTGCGGCCACCGGGGCGTGCCATGGGCTTGCGGCTCATGGTCACCAGCCTAAGGCAAACGTTTCGCTTTAACCGGTAGCCTCCTCGTGGGCCAGACCGACGCGCAGCAGGACGTCCTCGGTGAAGGGTGCTCCGATCAGCTGCAGGCCAATCGGCAGGGCGTCTTCGTCGAAGCCAACCGGAACGCTCAGAGCCGGAAAACCGGTCAGGTTCGCGGGAGCACAGAGCCGCACGTACGCGTCCGTCACGCTCTCTACCTCCCCGTTCGGCCAGACGATGCTCTCCTGCCCGATCGGAACCGCGGTGATCGGCACGGTCGGAGCGGCGAGGACGTCGACCCCGGTGAACAGCCCTGACCATGCCTCCCGGACCAGGGTGCGGGCACGCTGGCCGCGCAGGTATTCGCCGGCGCCCAGCAGCCCGCCGGCTTCGAGCAGGCCGCGGACGTCCTCGCCGTACAGGTCGGCGGCGGCGCGCAGGGTGTGCTCGTGGTAGGCGCTCGCCTCGGCCAGCATGATCACTGACTGCGCGGGGACGAGGTAGCGCGTCATCGGGATGTCCACGTCGACGAGGGTGGCGCCCAGCGCGGCGAGCTTGTCGACGGCGGCGAGCACCGCCCTCTCGACCTGCGGGTCGAGCCGGTCGAAGTAGTAGTTCCGCGGCACGCCCACGCGAATTCCGCGCAGATCGGTGTGCAGCGCGGCGCGGCGCCCGGTGAGGGCGGAGAGGGCGAGAGCGGCGTCGGCGACCGTACGCGTGATCGGTCCGACGTGGTCCAGGGACCACGACAGTGACGTGACGCCCTGGCGGGGCACGAGGTCGTACGTCGGCTTGAGGCCCACCACGCCGTTGAGGGCGGCCGGGACGCGGATCGAGCCGCCGGTGTCGGTGCCGAGGGCGAAGGTGGCGCTGCCCGCGGCCACGGCTGCCGCGGACCCTCCGCTGGATCCGCCGGCCACCCTGTCGCCGTTGACGGCGTTGCGCGTCTGCGGCGTGATCAGACCGTAGGCGAACTCGTGGGTGTGGGTCTTGCCGAGCATGATCGCCCCAGCGTCGCGCAGGCTCGACACCACCGCGCTGTCCTTCTCGGCGCGGTGGCCGTCGCGCACCCCGGAGCCCGCACCGGTGGGTCTGCCCTCGATGTCGATGAGGTCCTTGATGCCGACCGGGATGCCGGCGAGCGGGCCAGCGTCCCGGCCGGCGGCCAGCGCGCGTTCGGCGGCGTGCGCCGCCTCGCGCGCTCCGTCGGCGTCGATCGCGGAGTACGCGTTGAGCTGGGGTTCCGTGCGCTCGGCGCGCTCCAGCACGGCGTCGACCACCTCGACGGGCGAGAGTTCGCGAGCCTGGATCGCCGCGGCGAGTTCGGTAAGCGACAGGTCAGGCAGCTGCATGATCATCCTTCTGTTGACGTGTGCCGGCCTCGTACACGAAGGCCGGTGGTGTGTCGCCGAAGTCGAGCTCCCGCAGGACGTTGACGGCGTCGTGGATGTGGTTGGTTGCCGCCGCGAGCCCGGCGCGCCGGGCTTCCTCGACCAGCAGCCCGGCACGGGCGGCGAGAGCGGCCGCCTCCGGGGGCGTGAGGGGGGTGGTCATGCGCATCCTCCACTTAAAGCTAACGGTTTGCGTTAGGGAACCATACGGGCTACGGTCCACTAACGCAAACGGATAGCTTTAAGTGGAGGTGTCATGCCAGCGGGACTGTTCCCCCGGTACGCGGCGGTGCTCATCGCACTGCTGGCCGCCTCCAGCGCGCCGACCCCGCTCTACCCGCTCTACCAGCAGCAATGGAAACTCTCGGAACTCACGATCAGCGTCGTCTTCGCCGTCTACCCCGTGGGGTTGCTCCTGGCGCTGCTGCTCGCCGGCACCCTGTCCGACCGCTACGGCCGTAAACCGGTCACCGTGATCGCTCTGATCGTCCAGGCGGTCGCGATGCTGCTGCTGGCTGTTGCCGCCGGGCCTGGCCTGCTGATCGCCGCGCGGGCCGTGCAGGGAATCGCCACCGGCGTGGCCATCGGGGCGGTCGGCGCCGCCCTGCTGGACCTCGAAGCCCCCGGTCGCCCGGGACGCGGTGCGCTGGCCAACAGCGTCGCACCCCCCGCAGGGATGGCGCTCGGCGTCGTAGCCGCGACCGTGCTCGTCTACCTCCGCCCTGAGAACGCCGTGATGATCTACCTCGCGCTGGCGGCCCTGTTCATCGCCGGGGCAGCGATGCTCCTCACAGGGCCAGAGCCGCGACTTCGACCGCCCGGCTCCATGCGGCCGTCCACCCCCGCCACGGCGAATGCGACGACCGGCGCAACGCACATCAGCTCGGCCCCACCGCCACCGCGCCGTCAGCTCCGGGTGCCCGCGACGGCTCGCCGCGAACTGCGGATCCTGGCCGCGGCGATGGTGGCGGTCTGGGCGCTCGGCGGCTTCTACTCCTCGCTCGGCCCGTCCCTGCTGCTGCACATCGCCCCGGACCTGCCCCTCGCGGCAGGCGGCCTGATCTTCCTCGCTGTGACGGTCACCGCCGTACCGGCTGTGCTGCTCACCCGAGCGGCACCCCGCGCGGCAGTTCGGGTCGGCAGCCTGGCCGTACCCCTCGCCGCGGTACTGACCGTGGCCGCTCTGCACGGCGGCGGACCGCCCGCGCTGCTCGGCGGGGCGGTACTGGCCGGCGCCGCGTTCGGCATGGTCAACCAGGGCAGCGTACGCATCATCACCGCACCGGCCGGCGAGCGCCACCGAGCCGCGGTCGTCGCCGTGTGCTCCATCGTCAACTACCTGGCGATGAGCCTGCCCGCCGTCGCGGTGGGCGCCGTCGCCCGCACGTCCGGTCCCGCCACCGCCACGCACGTCTACGCCGTGGGCACCGTCCTGCTCGGACTCGCCGCCTCGGTGGTGCTCGCCCTGGCTCCCCGTTCGATCCACAACACCGAAGGACACTGAAGCGCCATGACCGCCACCTGGACCGTAGGCTCCATCACCATCCACCGCATCGACGAATTGCTGCTCGCCCCACAGACCGGGCAGTGGCTGCTGCCGGACGCGACCCCCGACCTGGTCGCCCGGCAGGACTGGCTACGCCCCGACTTCGCCAGCCCCGACGCCGAACTGCGCCTGCACAGCCACAGCTTCGCCGTCGAGACCGAAGGACTGCGGGTGCTCGTCGACACCGGCATCGGCAACGGCAAGAGCCGCGCCAACCCGGCCTGGCACAACCTCGACACCACCTACCGGGACAACCTGCGTAGCGTCGGGTTCACACCGGACTCCGTCGACCTGGTCGTGCTGACCCACCTGCACACCGACCACGTCGGCTGGAACACCCACGAGGTCAACGGAACCTGGGTTCCCACCTTCGCCAACGCCCGCCACATCACCTCCCGCGTGGAGCGCGAGTTCTGGGCCGGGTACGCAATGGACGCGCCGCGCCGGCAGATGTTCGAGGACTCGGTGCTCCCGGTGGAACAGGCCGGTCTGCTCGAGCCCGTCGAGGTCCCCGGCGACGGGATCGAGATCGCCCCGGGGCTGCGGCTGCTACCCACCCCCGGCCACACCCCCGGCCACATCTCCGTCCACCTCAGCAGTGCGGGAGAGACAGCACTGATCTCGGGCGACGCCGTCCACCACCCCGTCCAGTTGGCCCATCCCTCGCTGAGCTCCTGCGTCGACATCGACGCAACCCAGGCCGAGGCCACCCGCCGACGGCTGCTCGCCTCGCTCGCCGGCACCGGCACCCTCCTACTGGGCAGCCACTTCCCCGCTCCGACCGGCGGACACGTGCTGCCTGAGGGCGACGCCTACCGCCTCGGGCATCAGGCGAATGCGGCAGTCCCGGCATCGAGTTGATCCACCGGCTGATCGGGCTCGGCTGTGCGTGCAGGACATTCGCGGCTACCGACGCGGCGACGCCGAGGGCGAGGGTGGCGCGCACCGTCGCCTCGGCGTCGTGGCACTCCATCAGAACGGCTGGCGGCGTGCAGCCGGGCCGATTGCCCGGGAACTGGCTCGATTCACGCGGCAGCTGACGTGCAGCCTTGCGACCTTCTGGATTGCGATCGATGTCCCTCGGGTCCGACGTGGAGCGAGCGGGTGGATGCCGTTGGCACGCGCGGACTAAGCTTGGCCTTTAACCCTCGCGTTGGTCACGTGCTGCGATGGTCAGGTCACGCTTGATGGTTTTGCCGACGTCGTGGTGGGGTGCGGGCCGGCGGTTGCGGGAGCCGGGTGGCCGTCCGGGGCCGGGTGTTGCGGGTTTCGGTGCGCTGGCGGGCAGGGCGCTGGTGGGGCGGCCCGTTGAGATCGACCGACGTGTCGATGCCGCGCACGAAGTGCCGCTCGACGAACTGCAGTGATCAGCACACCGCGTGTCCCCGCAACTGGCTGGCAAGAACGCCTGCGGGAGCGTCGGCGGGGCGCTGGATGCTCCGGGTCGGCTTGGCCGGCCGCCTGCGCAGCGCCCATTCGACGACGACCAGGTTGATCACCCAGCCGGCGAGCATCAGCAGCGCCCGGCCGACCCCGTCCGGCTGGCCGGCCAGCAGCATCCAGGGCAGGTGGGTCAGGACCTGGGTGCCCGCGCCGAGTCCAATGGCGTAGCCGCGGGCCATCCAGGCGCGGTGACGGGCGATGTCCCGACGCCGGATGGCGGCGAAGCCGAGGACGATGCAGCAGAACATGGCCGCGCCGAAGACGAGCCGCATCGGGGTCACCAGCACGTGGTCGATCGGCGGGCGGGGGTAGAACAGCGTCATCCACAGACCCGACAGGGCGGCGGCGAGCCCGCAGGGGATCAGCACCCGCCCGGCGATGCGGTGCCAGCCGGGCCGGCGACGGCGGAAGCTGGGGGCGAACTGGAAGGCCCCCAGGAGGCAGTACAGGCTGGCGCCGACGATGTGCACCAGCACGGGCACGGGCGAGGCTAAGAACCGGGCATTGTCCGGGGTGACCGTCGCGCCGCCGGTGAGCTCGGCGGTGCGGGCGGCACCGGCGATCACGGGTACTGCACTGAGCAGGATCAGGCCGACGGGTACCAGCCACTCTCGCTTGGCCGACAGGGTCATGACAGATCCCTCCATCCACTGGCCAGCCGGCCACTAACCAACCACACGAGGTGTACGGCGTACACCTACCGCTGAGAGTAGGGTGTACGGCGTACACCGTCAAGAGGCGTTACGGTGTGGCAACCGCTTCCTGGGAACGCGGCGCCGGGTCCTGAACCAGGGAGGCAACCCGCCGATGTTCAACACCGCACGCCTGCAGGTCATCCTGGAGATCGCCCGCCACGGCACCATCGTCGCCGCCGCGGAGCGGCTTGCGCTGAGCCCGTCCGCGGTCTCCCACCAGCTCGCCGCGTTGGAGCAGGAGGCCGGGGTGGCGCTGGTGGACCGGGGGCCGCGCAGTCTGCGGCTGACGGTCGCGGGCCAGCGGCTGGCGGACTACGCGCAGCAGATCTCGGATCTGATGTCGGCGGCCCGCGACGAGCTGTCCGCACACGGCGAGGGCCGCCAGGGACTGCTGCGGATCGGGTTCTTCGCCACCGCCGGCACCGAACTGCTGCCGCGCGCGCTGTCGAGCTTCACCCGGGACCATCCGCAGGTCGAGCTGGCGCTGATCCTGGGGCAGCCGCACGAACTGCTCCCCCGCCTGCACCAGGGTGAGCTGGACCTGGTGGTGGTCTTCGACCATCCGCTGAGCCCGGCCCAGGAATCGCCGTACGCGAAGGTCGAGCCACTGATGGTGGACCCCCAGCTGGTGGTGCTTCCGCCGGATCATCCGCTCGCCCGCCGGCGGCGGCTCCGGCTCGCCGACCTTGCCGCCGAACCGTGGATCACCACCCTGGGCGTGCAGGGCGAGGTGTCGGTGCTGGAGCTGGCGGCGCGAGCGGAAGGGTTCGCGCCGCGGATCCGCTGCCGCAGCGACCATTACGAGGTGGTGCTGGGCCTGGTGCGGGCCGGTGTCGGAGTGGCGCTGGTGCCGTCGCTCGGCCTGCGCAACCCCGGCGGGGTGGCGGTGCGGCAGCTCGCCCACGCCAAGCTGTACCGGGAGATCGGCGTGGCGCTGCGTGCCGGCAACCCCAACCCGGTGGTCGGAAGCTTCGTTGAGCGGCTGCGCGACGCGGCGGCGGCGCTCAGTCAGGAGTTGTCGGAACGGTGGGGTCCGGCGAGCCGGCCGACCGCCGTACCCCAGCGGCGTAGCTCGGCGACGGCGGCCCGCTCCTCCCCTGGCGCGAACGCGGCGATCACGGCGTAGACGACGGTGTGCCGGCCGGACACGATGCCAGTGTCGGCGCGTACCCCGGTGTCGGTGCCGGTCTTGTTTTCCACCCGGACGCCGTCGTCCGACCAGGGGTCGTGGCCGATCGAGTCGGCGACCATCGTGCGGTCGGTGTTCCCGGCGAGCCAGCCGCGCAGCAGCTGGCACGCGTGCGGGCTCTGCCAGGTCCCCTGCGCCACGTCGGCGAGGAAGGCGCTGAGTTCGCGGGCGGTGCCGGTGGCGAAGGTTTCCGGAACCCCGGAGCCGCGTTCGGCGCGGATCCGGTCGTGCACGGTGGTGTCGCGCAGCCCGGCGCCGCGGGCCAGGTCCCGCACGGCGTCCAGGGTCACCAGCCGCAGCAGGGCGTTGGTGGCGGCGTTGTCGCTGACCGTGGCGACCGCGGTGGCCAGGTCGGTGACCGTCCACCGCCGGGGTGAGAGCCGGCCGAGCAGGCCGGTGCCGCCGACCTCCCGGTCGGCGTCGAGCAGTTCCACCGGCTGGTCCGCCTCAAGGGTCCGGTCGGCGAGCCGCCGGGCCACCTCGCCGAGGAGCAGCACCTTGCCGACGCTGGCCAGCGGCAGAACCAGGTCGGGGTCGATTGAGAGGGTGCGGCCGTCGTCGAGGCGCCGCACCATCGCCCCGACCCGCACCGCCGGGCTCATCGCCGGCCCGGCATGGCGCGCTGCCGATCCGGTACGGCCAGCACCCGGCCCGGCCGCGCGTCGGTGACCGCGCCGCCGTCCACGACGATCCGGCCGCCGACCAGCACGCACCGCACCCCCTGTGGCGGCGCCAGCGGTTCGTCGTACGTGGCGCCGTCGGCGACTCTTTGCGGGTCGAGGACCACCAGGTCGGCGGCGTACCCGTCGGCGAGCAGCCCGCGGTCGTGCAGGCCGAAGCGGTGGGCGGGCATCCCGGTCATCTTGTGCACGGCCCCCGTCAGGTCCAGCAGTCCCATGTCGCGAACGTAGTGGCCGAGCACCCGGGTGAAGCTGCCGGCCCACCGCGGGTGGGGACGGCCCCCCTTCGGTACGCCGTCGGAGCACAGCATGGTCAGCGGGCTGGCCAGCACGCGGCGTACGTCGTCCTCGTGCATGGAGTGGCTGAGGATGGTGACGTCGCCGTGTTCGGCGGCGAGCAGGTCGCAGGCGTAGTCGACGGGGTCGACGCCGCGGGCGGCGGCGAGGTCGGCGATGGTGTGGCCCTGCGCGTCGGGGTTGTTCGGGGCGGACGCGACGCGGATGAGGTCCCAGCCGCCGTTGCCGACGGTGTTCTCCCAGCCGGGCACGCCGGCGACGAGGTCGTGGCGGATCCGGTCGCGGACCGCCGGCTCGGCGGCGGCGGTGAGCATCGCCGGTACGCCGTCGGCGATCAGCCACGGCGGCAACATCGCGTGCAGGGCCGTGCTGCCCGCGGTGTACGGGTAGACGTCGCAGGTGACGTCCAGCCCGTCGGCGCGTGCCTGTTCGAGGCGGGCGAGGGTTCGGACGGTGGCGCCCCAGGCGCGCCGGCCCGCGGTCTTGTGGTGGGAGACCTGCAGCGCCGACCCGGCCGCGGTGGCGATCTCGATGGCCTCCTCGAGTGCGGATTCGACCTGGGACATCTCGTCACGCAGGTGCGTCACGTACGGCTTGCCGTGTGCGGCCGCGACCCGGGCCAGCGCGATGACCTCGTCGGTGCCGGCGTTGACGCCCGGGGAGTAGATCAGACCGGTCGACAGGCCGGCCGCGCCCGCAGCTAGGGCCTCGTCGAGCAGGTGGCACATCGCCTGGATCTCCGCGGGGGTGGCCCGCCGCTGGGCGAAGCCGACCACCGCGGCGCGCAGCGTGCCGTGGCCGACGAGGGCGGCGAGGTGGTTGCGGCGGGCCACGCCCTGGGCGTCGGCGAACTCGGCGAACGACGCGTACGCCGACGCGGGTGGCCCGAACGTCGCGGCGATCAGTTCCCGCACCGGTTCGGCGCGCTGGGGCGGGACCGGGAAGGGGCTGATGCCGCAGTTGCCGCAGATCTCCGTGGTGACGCCTTGGAGCAGCGGCGCCCGGCGCAGCACCTCCCGCTGCTCGTCATCTCCGGCGAGCAGGTCGGAGTGGGTGTGCACGTCGATGAAGCCCGGCGTGACGGTGAGGCCTGTCGCGTCGATGACCTCGGCGGCGGGAGTGCGGCTGCCCGGTGGCAGCAGCACGAGCCGCCCGTCGCGGACGCCCACGTCGGCGGGGCGGGACGGCGAGCCGGTGCCGTCGACCACGTCCCCGCCGGTGACCAGCAGGTCCAGCCGCGTCATCAGAGCACCTTGGACAGGAAGGCGCGGGTACGGTCGTGCCGCGCCGCGGCAAGCACCTCCCGGGGTGGGCCCTGCTCGACGATCAGACCCTCGTCCATGAAGACGAGGTGGTCGCCGACCTCCCGGGCGAAGCCCATCTCGTGGGTGACCACGATCATGGTCATTCCGCTCGCCGCGAGGTCCTTCATCACCTCCAGCACCTCGCCGACCAGTTCCGGGTCCAGCGCCGAGGTCGGCTCGTCGAAAAGCATCAGCTTCGGCGACATGGCCAGCGAGCGGGCGATGGCCACCCGCTGCTGCTGGCCGCCGGACAGCTGCGCCGGGTAGTGGTGGGCGCGGTCGGCCAGTCCCACCCGGTCGAGCAGGTCGGCGGCGCGCCGTCGCGCGGCGGCAGCCGGGACGCCCTTCACCGCGACCAGGCCCTCCATCACGTTCTCCAGGGCGGTGCGGTGCGGGAACAGGTGGAAGCGTTGGAAGACCATGCCGATCGACTCGCGCTGGCGGCGCAGCCGGGCGTCCGGCAGGGGCCGCAGCCGGCCGCCGCGCTCGGAGTACCCGATCAGCTCGCCGTCGACGTAGACCCGGCCCGCCTGCGGCTCCTCCAGGTGGTTGAGGCAGCGCAGCAGGGTGGACTTGCCGGAGCCGGACGGGCCCACCACGCAGACCACCCGGCCGCGTTCGATGGTCAGGTCGATGCCGCGCAGCACCTCCAACCGGCCGAAGCTCTTACGCAGGGCGCGGCACTGCACCATCGGCGGGGTCATCGGGCGCTCCCGGTGAAGCGCAGGTTGCGGGCGATCCGCCCGCGCAGGCCTCCCGGCACGGTGGCGCCGAAGCCGCGGCTGAACCGGCGTTCCAGGTAGTACTGGCCGACGCTGGCGATGGTGGTCAGGACCAGGTACCACAGGGACGCGACGATCAGCAGGGCGATCACCTCGAAGTTGGTCAGGTAGAGCCGCTGGGCGACGGTGAGCAGGTCGGCGCCGGCGATCACCGAGACGAGCGAAGTGGTCTTGAGCATGGAGATGAACTGGTTGCCGGTCGGCGGGACGATGATCCGCATCGCCTGGGGCAGCACCACCCGCGTCATGATCTTCCTGCGGGACATGCCCAACGCCGCCGCGGCCTCCTGTTGGCCGGGGTCGACCGCGCGCAGGCCGGCCCGGACGATCTCGCTCATGTAGGCGCCCTCGTTGATGCTGAGCCCGAGCAGCGCCGCGACGAATCCGGTGACCAGGGTGTTCGTCTCCCAGGTCATCAGCTTCGGGCCGCCGAACGGCACGCCAAGCCCGACCTCGGGGAAGATCAGCGCGATGTTGAACCAGAAGATCAACTGCACCAGCAGCGGAGTGCCTCGGAAGAACCACACGTACGCCATGGCGCCGGCGCGCAGGACCCGGCTGTCGGAGACCTGCATCAGCGCCACGACGACGCCGAGCACCACACCGATCGCCATGGACGCGACCGTCAGCTGAACGGTGACCCAGAGCCCTTCCAGGATCACCCGGTCGAACTGGTACTTGACGACGATGTCCCAGTGCAGGTTCGGGTTGATCGCGATGGTCCACCCCAGCCAGGCCAGGATCAGGGCGGTCACCCCGGCAGCCAGCCAGCGCCCCGGCCGCACCGGGTGGCTGACCCGGTTCACCTCCGGCGTCGCCGGGCCGGCGGGCCCGGCCGAAGCCGGGCCCGTGGCGGTCGCATCCACAGGTGTGCTCACTTCTGGTCGTTGACCGTCGCGGCCTGCACACCGCTGCCCTGCACGCCCCACTTCTCCAGGAGCTTGGCGTAATCGCCCGAGTCGATCAGCTCCTGCAGGGCCCGCTGGACGGCGTCGCGCAGCTGGCTGTCCTTCTTGTCGATCGCGATGCCCCACGGGCCGGCCTCGTACTGGGCCTCCAGCACCTCGTATTTGCCGGCCTGCTGGGCCAGCATCTTGGCCACCGGGTAGTCGACGATGGTGGCCACCGCGCGCCCGGCGTCGATCTGCAGCAGGCCGGTCGGGGCGTCCTCGCTCTGCGAGATGGTCACCTTCTTGGCGCACGAGGTGTTCTGCTTCTCGCCGATGGCGAGGTTCGAGCTGCCCTTGGCGAGCACCACGGCGCGGCCGCACAGATCCGCCAGGTCCTTCACCCCGGCCGGGTTGCCCTTGGCCACCATGATGGCGCCGCCGGCCTGGAAGTAGTCGACGAAGTCGACGGCCTTGCGGCGCTCCTCGGTGTCGCTCATCGAGGACATCGCCAGGTCCCACCGGTCGGCCTGCAGACCCGGGATCAGGCCGGGGAAGCTGGCGTTGGTCATCTCCAGCTTCAGGCCGAGCCGCCCGGCGATCGCTTCCGCCAACTCCGGGTCGACGCCGGTCAGGTCCTGGGTCCCGTCCTTGTACATCTCCATCGGCGGGTAGCCCTCGGCGGTGGCGACCCGCAGGACGCCCTTCTCCTTGAGGGCGGCCGGGACCAGGTCGGCCGCCTTGGCGTCGGCGGCGACCGAGGCGGAGGCACCGGCCTGCGGCGTCTGGCCGCTGGTCGAGCGTCCGCAGCCGGCGACGGCGAGTGAGAGTGCGGCGAGACCGACGACAATGCGAAGCGCACGCTTCCTGACCACCGGAAACCTCCTGCCTGAGACGATGGCGGGGACCCTATCCGGGATCAGCCAGCATGAACAGCCTGAATGCTGTGCGGGGTGAGCACCTAATTCTTCGATGCTCAATCGGCAGCGTGCGCATGGCAGCCGGCAGCGTTCCGCCAAAATCCGGGCGGGACGGCGCAGCCGCGGGCCGCTTTCGGTGGATGCCGCCGGGTCGCCATCCGTGATGGCGGGCTGGTGACCCAGAGGGCGGAGTCGTCCAAGGACCGGCATTCCGCAGCCGAAAGATACTCAAGCGACGTCGAGGCGGACGGCCTGATCCGTGGGCTCGGGCCTTGCCGGACACTCCTCCGGTCTGATGCAGGTCAAGGCCGAATCGGGTCGTCGGACGCGACCACTCGGAAGCGTTCGGCAACCACGAGAGTGTCGTCGTCGATGACCGGGGTGTGGCCCAGGAACTCGCTCACCCCATCACTCTGGAAGAACTTTTCGTGAGCTGCCCGCCACTGTGCGACGTCGGAGTAACCGCGGCCCTCGGCTCGCGCGAAGTCGTCGTCGATCTCCTTCATGGCAACGACGCGGACGTCGATGAGTTCGATCGTGACGGCCGGACGGCCTTCGGAATCAAGCACCGAGAACCGCTGACCGGCTACCGGCACCGCCTCTCCGGCGTGCTCGTAGATCTCCAAGAGGCCCGTGAGCGCGGTCTTT
This sequence comes from Micromonospora sp. MH33, assembly GCF_003013775.1. Taxonomy (NCBI): domain Bacteria; kingdom Bacillati; phylum Actinomycetota; class Actinomycetes; order Micromonosporales; family Micromonosporaceae; genus Micromonospora; species Micromonospora sp. MH33. The sequence goes on along the minus strand of NZ_MUYZ01000009.1, from coordinate 33,320 downwards.
TCACCGCTCAGGATCGCCGCCACACCCCGGTCACGTTCCGGCCCCGGAAAGGCGAGTTCAAGGGCCGGGAGATCACCATGTCCCATCGAGCGAGCGTACAAGGCGTTGATCAAGGGATACTTGGCGGGCGCAGACGTCGACGGCGAGTTCCGGCGTCCTACCCGTAGCTGTAGTAGGAGCTGACCGCCGGCTGGCCGGTGTAGTGGGGTCCGGTGCGGTCGTCGGCGCCGAGATATCTGTACGGCAGCGACACATCACCGGGCCCGTTCCGGGCGATCCCGCGACGGCAGGTGTCGACGGTAAAGCCTGCCTCGCGGAACGCGGTCGCCGGTTTCCGGCCTGCCGGCCGGGAGGCGGATGCCGTCCAGGTCGAGGTCGGCGATGAACCGTCCGTCGTCGGTGAGCCAGCCGGCGACGCGGGTCAGCACCGCGAGTTTGTCGCCGAGGTAGTGCAGTCCGTGGACGCAGGTGATGAGGTCGAACCGGCGCGGCGGTGACCAGGACGTGACGGAGGCACAGGCCAGGTGGAGGGCCGCGCCCGGAAGGGGTGTGGGACCGAAGAAGTCGACGAGGTTGACGCCGACGATGGTGACGAGATGGTCGAGTCTGGCGCGAGCGCGCGTGTCGGCGGCCTGCACTAGGCAGCGGCTCGGCATGACGTTGGGGTCACGCAGGGGTAGGCAACTGCTTGCTGTGGAGTGTCCATGAGTGATCTTTAGCTGCTTTGTGTGTTGTATGGTCCTCGTTGTGAACCTGACGGAATGGGCCAAGGCGCAGGGTGTCGCGCCGCGTACTGCATACCGCTGGTTCCGTGAGGGCACGTTGCCGGTTCCTGCGGAACGGGTGGGGCCCCGCACGATCCTGGCGAACATCGAGGCGAACACCGCGCCGAAAACGGTCGGTGGTGTCGGGCTGTATGCCCGTGTTTCCTCGCATGAGCAGAAGGACGATCTGGAGCGGCAGGCCGCCCGCTTGGCCCGGTGGGCAGCGCAGGCCGGTCACCGTGTCGTCCGGGTGGAGTCGGAGATTGGCTCCGGGATGAACGGTGGCCGTTCCAAGGCCCGTCGGCTGCTGGCCGACCCGCAGGTGACCACCGTGGTGGTGGAGCACAAGGACCGGCTGGGCCGGATGAATGTGGAGCTGGTCGAAGCCGCGCTCGCCGCCCACGGCCGGCGTCTCGTCGTCCTGGACCAAGGTGAAGTCGAAGACGACCTGGTGCGGGACATGGTGGAGATACTGACCTCGTTCTGCGCCCGCCTGTATGGCCACCGGTCTGCGAAGAACCGGGCGAAGGCCGCGTTGGAGGCCGCGGGGCGTGGCTGACCTGCGCGATATCGCCCGGCCGTTCGTCGCCGACCCCGCCTCGGGTGTGTGCATACGGGACCGGCTCAAGGGCCTCACGCCGGAGGACGACAAGATCCTGCGTCTGGTCGGTGAACACCTGGGATCGCTCGCCTCCCGCGACCTGGCACAGCGTTGCCGGGACGGCCTGGAGCACTCCACCGACACCTGGGCACGCCGTAAGCGGGAGCTCACCGCCGTATCGTCGTCCCGCTGGGCCGGGAGCATCACCAAGGCCACGCACGACCAGTGGGGCCTGTCCCGCCGCGCCCAATGGGCTCACGTCGAGTCTCTGCGGGCTGGTATCCGCATGCTACGACATCGCCTGTCCCTGCCGATCGACGAGAAAGGCAGCCAAGGCAAGCCCGGCGGCTACCGGAGCGAGCGCGAGTGGTTCCACAAGTCCCGCCGCCTGGCACACCTGGAGCGCGACCACGACCGGGTACTGGCCGAGCGCGACGCCGGTCAGGTCTGTGTAGTGCGCGGCGGCCAGAAGCTGCTCAAGACTCGGCACAACCTCGCCGCTGCCAATCTGACCGAGGACCAGTGGCGGGAACGCTGGGAGGCGCAGCGTTGGTTCCTCAGGGCCGATGGCGAGTCCGGGAAGCGGTACGGCAACGAAACGATCCGCGTCACGCCCGAGGGCAAAGTGTCGATCAAGCTGCCTGCGCCGCTGACCCACCTGGCAAACGCCAAGCACGGCCGGTACGCGCTGGCCGCCCGCGTCGGCTTCCCGCACCGGGGAGCGCAGTGGCGCGACCGGATCGAGGGTAACCGGGCGGTCGCCTACCGCATCCACCTGGATGTGACCAGGAGCCGCTGGTACCTCGATGCGTCCTGGCAGCGCAAGGATCTCCCCATCGTGCCGCTGGAGACCCTGCGCTCGGGCGAGATCATCGGCGTGGACATGAACGCCGACCACCTCGCCGCCTGGCGACTCGACATCCACGGCAACCCGATCGGCCAGCCCCGCACCTTCGAGTACCAGTTGCGCGGGACCGCCGACCGGCGGGACGCCCAGATCCGGCACGCCATCACCCAGCTGCTGCACTGGGCCAAGGACACCGGCGGCCGGGCCATCGCCATCGAAGACCTGGACTTCACCGATTCCAAGACCCGGGAGAAGCACGGCCGCAAGCGCCGCTTCCGGCAGCTCATCAACGGCATGCCCACCGGCAAGCTGCGTGCCCGTCTGCTGGCGATGACCGCCGAGGCGGACATCAGCATCATCGCCGTGGACCCGGCCTACACCAGCCTGTGGGGGGCCGAGTACTGGCAAAAGGCCCTCACCACCAACAAACGCGCCACCACCCGCCACCAGGCGGCCAGCGTGGCGATCGCACGACGCGCCCTCGGACACCGGATCAGGCGACGGACGACACCGCCCCGTCAGCACCAGAGCGATGCTGGCGGGCATCGGACCGCCCAGGCCCGACCCGGCGGACGGGGACGTGAGGGAACCCGCCCTCCGCAGACCGGACCACAGACGCGATCTGTGCCGCCGACCGTGGGAGTGAACGCGGGGGACCAGCCCATCCAAGACCGTTCGGGATGGGTGCAGTGCCAGTTTGATCTTCATGGTCACATCTGATCACTGTTCAGGAACGGTTCTGGCGCGTACATCTGGAACAACACCGGCGATGCCGCCTACCTGCGTAACTCCGCCGGCACGGCGATCGACTCGTGCTCCTGGGGCAGCACCGGCAGCTACACCAACTGCTGAACCAGCACGACATGAGCGCCGGCCCGCCATCAGGCGGGCCGGCGCTTCACTTGAGAACTCATCCACGGCGAACAACCCTCCAGACACGGCAGCAAGCAGCTCCGGGGCGCCGGAAGCCGGGTGGTGCCAGCGAGGTCCTGGTGCGCTTCGCGCGACCACAGAAACGGGTAGACCGACATGCCGTGCGACACGGGCAACCGACGTGCCTCGCTTGCCAGCCCGGCCAGCGCAGCGACTCGTAGAACTGGCCGGTACCACCCCTGCGATCCACGACAGCCAGGCGCCGTGACCATCGCCGAGGGACTCCCACTCCAACGTGTCCGGCCCGAAGGAGCACACCTCGCCGGGCTCGCCGATGACCGCTGCGCCGATGCCGGTCAGGTACCGGACGACATGCCGGCTCAGGGATGCCCCTGAGCCGGCATGAGGGCTGGATCGGCACCCTCGACCCGGCCCGGGCGGTGCGGATCCAGCAGGCGTACCGATCGCGTTCTTCGACCTGCACCTACGCCACCGGCGACACCTGCTCAACGGCCCGAATTCGGCCTTCCCGGACGCGCGAATCATCCTTGATGCGCTCAAACAGCTCGAGACCGGTGGTACGTGGCGCCCGACGAGACACTCGACGGTCTGATCGCGGCGCTCTGTGCACAGGTGCAACGCCGCGCCTGAGCAGCTTGCGGGTTGTCACGATGTAGTTGGCGGCAGCAGCATCGCCGCGTCGACCACCTCGACCGCGGCCGCAGCGCGGTTGGTGGCCACGGTCAGCACGTGCCGGGGCGCAGGGGGCGGCAGTCGGTGGAGTGTCAGGCCCGGTCCGCCACCGGCCTTGAACGTCGCTTCTGCGACCGTCCAGGCGACTACCTCCGGCGTCGGTCGATCACCGGTCCGCTCGACGTCGATCCCGACCCGCCCGCCGCCCGGGCAGGGCGGCGACGGTCACCACCGCGCCGCTGTGCGAGACGGACAGTTCCAATCCGGTGCCGGGCAGGGTCGGCCGGCCGTGCCAGCGGCCGCACTGTGGGCACGTGCGGTCCACCGTCACCGCCTCGGCTGGCAGGTCCAGCATTGAGCCGGCGACGATGCGCAGCAGTGCCGCTCCGAGCAGGAATCGAGCGCGATCAACCTCAGCTGCGGCCCGGTCGGCGCGCTGCCGCTCGCGATGGTCGAGCAGCCCCAGTAATCCGGTGTGCGCCATCGTCAGACCGACGGTGAACACCGTGATCTTGCTCGTAGTTGAAGGTTGGACAGCCACGGTTGCTTAGGTTAGCCTCACCTACCGTGCCTCTGCTGGAACCCCGGTGGGCGCGCTGCCGTCCCGATATCTGAGACGGCTGACGCGGATCACCCTGCCCTGATCGACTCGACCGGCCGTCTCAGTTACGGAGAGCTGGCCGATCGGGTGGCTGCGCTCGCGGCCAGCCTGCCGTCAGTACAGGCTGGCCGGCGGCTCGTGCACGTGCCGCTGGCCCCGCATCGTGACCTGGTGCTGGGCTATCTGGCGGTAATGTCGGCCGGACACGTGCCATTGATCACCCCGTCCGAGCATCGGTCGATCACCGCGGTCTACCAACCGGACGTGTGGCTCCATCCGGACGGCACGTTCGCGACCGCGACGCCGAACAGTGACACCGACGAACCCCGGCACCTCCTGCATCCGGATCTGGCGCTGCTGCTCAGCACGTCGGGCAGCACCGGCTCACCCAAGCTGGTGCGGCTCAGCCACGGCAACGTGATCAGCAACGCCGAGGCGATCGCGGCCGCGCTGTCGATCACCCCGGCCGACCGCGCGGTCACCTCGCTACCGCTGCACTACTGCTTCGGGCTGTCGGTGCTGCATGCGCAACTCCGAGCCGGTGCCACCACGGTCCTGCGGCCAGGGTCGGTGACCGACCCCAGCTTCGCCGATGACCTACGCCGCCACCGCGTCACCGTGGTTGCCGCCACTCCGCACGTGGTGGATCTGCTCGACGTCCAGGGCGTGCTGGATCAACTGCCTTCGCTCCGGTTGCTCGCCCAAGCCGGCGGCGCGCTGCCGCCCGAGCGGGTGCGAGCGCTCGCCGCTCGGGGCCGCGCTGCCGGCTGGGGAATGACGGTGATGTACGGCCAGACCGAGGCCACCGCGCGGATGGCCGTGCTGCCCCCTGAACTGTCGGAGCGATACCCCGATGCGGTGGGATGGCCGATCGCCGGATCGGCGTTCCGGCTGGACCCGGCTGGAATCGACGAAGCGGTGGGTTCAGACGAAGCGGTGGGTTCACCCGATGGCCCGGTCGGCGAGCTCGTGTTCACGGGTCCGGGCGTCATGCTCGGGTACGCCGAGCAGCCCGACGACTTGGCCCTGGGTCGGATGCACACTGAGCTCCGGACCGGCGACCTGGCGCGGATCGACGCCGACGGACTGGTCCGGATTGTCGGACGGCGGTCCGACTTCGTCAAGATCATGAGTATTCGGATCGACCTCGGCCAGGTCGAGCGTTCCCTGCGCGGCCAGGGGCTGCAGTCCTGCGTCACCGGCCGCGACGACCAACTTCAGGTCACCTACCGGCACTGCGAGCAATCTCCGGACGAGGTTCGCGACCAGGTCGCCCAGGTCTCCGGTCTCAGCCGGTCGGTCATCTCGGTCCGCGCGGTGGACGACCTCCCGCTGCTGCCCAACGGCAAAATCGACCGCCGGCGCAGCGCCGACCTGCACGTCACGGAGACCTCCGGCCAGACGGCTGAGACCGCCGCCGCGGTGTTCGCCGTACTGGAGCCGCTTGTCGGCCGCGGTGGCATCGACCCCGATCGGTCGTTCGTCGAACTCGGCGGCGACTCCTTCAGCCACGTCGTGGCCTCCGTCGGCCTGACGCGGTTGCTCGGTGATCTCCCGTCCGACTGGCATCACCGCCCGGTGCGCGACCTGGTCGCGCTCGCCGAGCGGCTGCCACGTTCCCGCTGGCGGCGTCCGCTGCTGCGGCGGGTCGAGACGACCGTCGTCCTGCGCGGCGTGGCCGTGGTGACGATCTGTGGCAGTCATGTCGGGTTGTTCCGGCTGGCCGGCGGAGCCCACATCCTGCTCGCGGTCGCCGGGTTCCTGTTCGCCAGGTACGTACTCGCCTCGCCGGTGACGGCGGAGCGCGTGCGGCGGAGCGCCCGGATCGCGGTCGGGGTCGTGGTCCCGGCGGTGACCGTCGCGGCGGTGATGCTGTTCGGGTTCGGGACGGTGCACTGGTCGAACGTGGCGCTGGTGCATTGGCTCGCCCGGCCACAGGACGGCAACATCTTCTGGTTCGTCGAGGCCTACTTGGTCATCATGGTTGCCACAGTCGCGGCGCTGGCTGTTCCGTGGATGCGGGCCGCATACGCCTCCGACGCCTGGCGCACCGCGATGGTCGCCTTGGGGCTGCTGCTGGTGCCTCGCTATCTGGTGCTCGCGTTGTACGACGGTCCGCTGCGGGGCCTGCCGGGCACGGTGGCGTGGCTGTTCGTGGCGGGAGTCGCGATGGCGGCGGCCGACAGCCGGAGGCGCCGACTGGTCACGACAGCGGTCGCGGCAGGTGCCGCCTTTGGTTTCTTCGCCGGGGAGCCCGCACGCAACCTGACGATCATGGTTGGGCTGACTTTGCTGGCGCTCGTGCCCGCTCTGCCGGTACCGCGGCTGCTCGTCCGTCCGCTTGGCGCACTGGCGGCCGCCTCGCTGCACATCTACCTCGTGCAGTTCCAGGTGTTCGCGTTCTTTGACGCTCCGATCATCAAGTTCGCGGCCGCGATCGCCGCCGGCTTGGCGTTCTGTGCGGTCAGCAACTACGTCCTGCGCCGGTGGCTGTCGCCTCCACCTGCGGTCGCACTCATCCGTCGTCGTGTGGCGGCGAAGCAACTTGTGAGAGAGGACATGACATGCGTCGACGCACGTTCCTGACCGGCCTGGGGGCCCTCGGGGCAGTGGGCCTGGTGAGGTGCGGGTCGAAATCGGAGGACGGGTACGACGCCGACCCCGGTTCGCTGCAGGTCTACTCCGCGCAGCACGAGAACCTCACCAAGGCGTGGGCCGAGGCGTTCACCGCGGCGACCGGAATCAAGGTGCAGGTGCGCAAGGGCTCCGACGCCTCGATGGGGCATCAGATCGTGGCCGAGGGCTTCGCGTCGCCCGCCGATGTGTTCCTTACCGAGAACAGTCCGGCGATGACGCTGGTCGAGCGGAACAAGCTGCTCGCCCCACTGAACGAGGCGACCCGGCGGCAGGTGCCGGCCAATCTGACTCCGTCGTCGAAGGCCTGGACCTCGATCGCCGCCCGCTCCACGGTGCTGGTCTACAACACCGCCAAACTCAACAAGGCCGACCTGCCGAAGTCGCTGATGGATCTCGCCGGGCCGCAGTGGAAGGACCGCTGGGGGTGTGCCCCCGGCGGTGCCGACTTCCAGGCCATCGTCGCGGGCATGCTCGCCGGACAGGGCGAGCAGAAGACCACTGACTGGCTGGACGGTCTGAAGTCCAACCCCCGGGTGCTGCAGAACAACATCGCCACGATGAAGTCGGTCAACGCCGGTGAGATCGACTGCGGCGTGATCTACCACTACTACTGGTACCGGGACCAGGCCGGCACCAAGGAAGGCAGCGCCAACACGGCCCTGCACTACTTCCGCAACCAGGACCCCGGCGCGTTCGTGTCGCTGTCCGGAGGTGCCGTGCTGGCCCGGACGAAGAAGCCGACCGAGGCCCACAAGTTCCTGACCTTCATCACCAGCAAGGCCGGGCAGCAGGTGCTGGTCGACTCCCAGTCGATGGAGTACGCCGTGGGCAGCGGTGTCGCCTCGGCGCCCGCGCTGCCGCCGTTGAACAGTCTGCAGGCGCCGCCGGTGGATCCCTTCACGCTCAACTCTGACAAGGTGAACGAGCTGATGACCGATGCCGGCATCCTCTGACCTTCGCGAGTCGCCCGCCGCCGGGTACGACGAACCGGTAACGCCCCGGCCCGTCTTACGCGGCCGTCGGTTGAGTCGGATGCCGTGGATTGTTGTGGCGGCCGCGGTCCTGGTCGCGGCCGTGATGGCGCTGCCGGTCCTGGTCGTGATGGGTCAGGCTTCTGCCGCTGGCGACGAGGCGTCGAGGTTGCTGCTGCGGCCGCGGACGGCCGAGCTGCTCGGCAACACGATGCTCCTGGTGCTGTTGACCGTTCCGATCACCGTGCTGCTGGGGTGCGGTACGGCCTGGCTGGTGGAGCGAACGACATTGCCGGGCGCCGGCACGTGGCGCACGCTGCTCCTGGCACCGCTCGCCATCCCGGCGTTCGTCAGCAGCTACGCCTGGACGTCGGTGCTTCCGGAGGTCCAGGGCCTGGGTGGCGCGGTGTTCATCACCGCCCTGGCCTACTATCCGTTCGTCTTCCTGCCGGCCGCGGCTTTGCTGCGGGCGCTCGACCAGGGGCACCTGGACGCGGCACGGTCGCTCGGCTCATCCGGTCTGGGAGCGGTGCTGCGGGTGGCGATGCCCCAGTTGCGTCCGGCCATCGCTGGCGGCGCGTTGCTGGTGGCCCTGCATCTGCTGGCCGAGTTCGGCGTTCTGCAGATGATGCGGTTTCCCACCTTCACGACGGCGATCCTGCAGCAGTTCGCGGTCGGGTTCAGCAACGCCGCCGGTAGTCTGCTGGCCGCGGTGCTGGTGGTGCTCTGCATTGGTCTGCTGGCCCTCGAGGTGCCGCTGCGCGGCCGTGCGCGGATCGCCCGGGTGGGCGCCGGCGCCCGGCAGCGTCCCGTCGCGTACCGCCTCGGCGCGTGGACCATTCCGGCGTCCGCTGCGCTCGTCGTGCTGGTCGGCCTGGCGCTGCTGGTTCCGCTGGTGCTGGTGCTGCGTTGGCTGGTGCGGGCGATGACCTCCGGCGCGGTGGTCGTTGGCCCGCTGCTCACGGCGGCGGGTTCGACCGTCGGCCTTGCGGTGCTGGCGGGCCTGGCGGCGTCGGTCGCCGCGCTGCCCGCTGCGTGGCTGCTGCATCGGTACCCGTCTCGACTGGCGACCGCGCTGGAGCGGGTGACCTATGTTGCGAGCGCGCTTCCCGGGGTGGTGATCGGGCTGGCGCTGGTGACGCTGGCGGTGCAGTGGGCCCGTCCGGTCTACCAGACCGCCGCACTCGCGGTGCTGGCCTACACGGTGCTCTTCATGCCCCGCGCCGTGGTCGCCTGGCGGTCCGGCTTGGCAGCGGCTCCGCCCGAACTCCTCGAGGCGTCGCGTTCTCTAGGGCTGTCCGGTCTCCGTACCCTCATCCGTGTGGTCCTCCCTCTGGTGTTGCCATCGGCGCTGACCGGATTCGTTCTGGTCTTCCTCGCAACGTCGACCGAACTCACCGCGACCCTGCTGCTCGCCCCGACCGGCACCGAGACGCTGGCCACCGCGTTCTGGTCGGCCAGCGACCAGTTGGACTACGTGGCGAGCGCCCCCTACGCTGCGGCGATGATCGCCCTGTCCGCCCCCCTCACCATCCTGCTGCGCCGGCAGATCCTGGACCAGCGATGAGCGGCGCCGGCATCTCCATCACCGGGCTCACCGTCGGATACGGCGGCCCGCCGGTACTGGACCACGTCGATCTGCAGGTGCCCGCAGGCGGCATTACCGCGGTGCTCGGTCCCTCCGGCAGCGGCAAGACCACGCTGTTGCGGGCGATCGCCGGGTTTATCCGGCCCGACCATGGGCGAATCGAGGTACGCGGCAGGGTGCTCACCGACGGACCGGCGTTGGTGGCTCCGGAGCGGCGCGGCATCGGTTACGTCCGACAGGACGGCGCGCTCTTCCCGCACCTCGACGTCACTGGCAACATCACCTTCGGGCTGCCGCGGGCCGAACGGCGCCGAGCGGCCCAAGTCGGGCCGTTGCTCGAGCTCGTCGGTCTGTCACCGAGCCTGGCCCGCCGCCGCCCGGATGAGCTGTCCGGTGGGCAACAGCAGCGCGTCGCACTCGCCCGGGCCCTGGCCCGCGAACCATCCGTGGTCCTGCTCGACGAGCCGTTCTCATCGCTCGACACCGCGCTACGCGCCGCAACCCGCGAGGCCACACGTGCCGCTCTCGCCGCGCGGGGCGCAACCACGGTGCTCGTGACACATGACCAAGCCGAGGCGCTGTCTTTCGCCGACCAGGTGGCCGTCATGTTCGACGGTCGTTTCGCTCAGATCGACAGCCCGGCCGGCGTGTACGGCGCACCGGCCACGCCCGAGGTCGGCCGGTTCCTGGGCGACGCGATGCTCCTCAGCGGACAGGCCGCCGGCCGGACCGTCTCCTGCTGTCTGGGCCAACTCGACCTGGCCGAACCGGCCACCGGCGACGTACTCGTGATGGTCCGACCTGAGCAACTCGTCTTGCGCGAGCCGTCCGACACGACGGCATCAGTCTCGTCGGTGACCTACCACGGCGCCGACGCGATGGTCCGCCTCGATCTGGTCGATCAGACCACCCGCCTAGTGGCGCGCGTCCCCAGCGATCGCGTACCTCACCCGGGCGACAAGGTAGGCATCGCCGTACCGGCACCCGTCCGCTCATTCCCCCAACGCTGACGCGTCCAACGATGATGACCGAGTCCACCGACGTACGGGCCGGTCCGTAGGGATGCGCGGCCTGGGCCACTCGCTGGCTACTCGTCCCCGCCCATCGTCAGCCAGCGGGTGGCCGCGTCAACCGGTGCTGGCTGCCTCCGGTGAAGCGCTACGGCCGGTGCAGGTCGAAGCCGCGGTGGCCGCCTGCGCGGTGCGGGACCGCACGGAGACGTTCCCCCTGCCTGCGGCCACCAGGCCGAGGACGTCTTCGAGCCGGGGTTGAGGGCGCGCCGCCACATCGTTTGGTCACGTCATCGGCGACGGTTACGTGATCGTCAACCACCGGCCGGACCTGGTCGCCGACCAGCTCGCCCAGGTGCGTGCCTTCGTCACCGACCCCGCCGCCGGCCGGGTCGTCGGCGGCCCCGTCCCCGGTCAGACCAAGGCGGTCAAGGCCGTGCACACCCACAACACCGCCGTCTGCGAAGCCGTCGACATCGAGGCAGTCCGCCAGTTCAGGCGCGATTGATTCGCCGCCCCCCGGCCCCAAGCCGGTCGAGTAGCCGTCCGCTCAGTCGTGCTCCTGGGCACCGGTCACCCGGTGCGACGCCGCGTTCAGCACTTCGGTCACCAGCCGGCGCACATGCCCGCCCCTGGCCCGGTAGAGCGCCCGGCGGCCCTCGCGATGCACGCTGACAAGGCCCGTCAACCGGAGCTTGGCAAGGTGCTGGGATACCGCCGGTCGGGCCATGCCCACCGCCGCGACCAGCGCAGTCACGTCATGTTCCCCCTCACCAAGCAGCGACATGAGACGCAGCCGGGTGGGGTCGGCCAGCATCCGCAACATGTCCGCCGCCGCGTCGACCTGCGGGCCGCCAGGGAGGCGTTGTTGCAGGTCACTGGCATCTGCAACGTTGTCGCGTGCGTACATGAGCACATATTATCGCCGCCGTCAGGGGTAGGAATCGCCTGTGCGACCGGAAGACCTGGGGGAACGGGTGAACGACCACGCGCACGATCATGACCACGACCACGACGGGCGGCTCGCCGCTCTGTGGCACTCGCTGACCCACGTCGTCGTCCCCCACTCCCACGACTCCCGTGCGAGGATCGACCCCGCGTTGGAGTCCTCCCGTGACGGGCTACGCGCCCTGTGGATCTCGCTGGTCGGGCTCGGCGCCACCGCGCTCGCCCAGGCGGTCATCGTGATGCTCTCCGGATCAGTCGCCCTGCTCGGCGATACCCTGCACAACGTCGCCGACGCCCTGACCGCCGTGCCGCTGGGGATCGCCTTCCTCCTGGGCCGGCGGGCCGCTACCCGCGCGTACACCTACGGCTACGGCCGCGCCGAGGACCTCGCCGGCATCATCATCGTCGTCGTCATCGCCGCATCCGCCATCGCCGCCGCCTGGACCGCCATCACCCGGCTGCTGCACCCGACCGAGATAACCCATGTGCCCTGGGTGGCCGCTGCCGGCATCGTCGGGTTCATCGGCAATGAGCTCGTCGCCCAGTACCGCATTCGGGTCGGCCGGCGCATCGGCTCCGCTGCCCTGATCGCCGACGGCCTGCACGCCCGCACCGACGGATACACCTCTCTCGCCGTCCTCGCCGCCGCCGGCGGTGCGGCCCTCGGATGGTCCTGGGCCGATCCCGCCATCGGCCTGGTCATCGCTGTCGCCATCACCTTCGTACTCAAAGACGCCGCCCGCGAGGTCTACCGTCGGCTCATGGACGCCGTCGACCCCGCCATCGTCGACCAGGCCGAAACCACGCTGCGGGCCGTTGACGGCGTCCAAGACGTGGCCGCGGTGCGGCTCCGCTGGATCGGCCACCGGCTGCACGCCGAAGCCGATCTGGTCGTGGACGCCAACCTGAGTCTCGTCGCCGCGCACGAGATCGCTGCCGATGCTGAGCATCAACTTACCCACGCCGTGCCTCGGTTGATGACCGCCACGGTTCACACCGACCCCAACAGCCACCCCGGCGGACACCACCACACCGACCTGTCGCACCAGCGCCGCCAGCAGCCACGCTGATTGCCCCCAGGCACGCCGGCCCCAAGCAGTGCGCGCCCGCCTCGATTGTCGCAGGCACCGCAGAATGCGGTGGGTCAGCAGCAGTTTGTCGCCGCTCCCGTGGTGGCTGGCTCCTTCTCGACGGCCGGGGTGCAGCAGGTATTCACGGCAGCCTCCTCCATCTGTGGGGAGTCGGTCTTGACGGTGTAGACCTGCACGCGGCGGCGACTCTCCTCGGCGTGCGAAGGCGGCTGGACATTGACCCGGGCCGGTCGGAATTGGGGTCGGGCACCGGCTCAAGGAGCCGGTGCCCGACGGGGAAGGGTGGGATCAGGCGGAGTAGCCGCGGGTGGCCATCGAGTTCACCAGGTCGATGGTGGTCATCCAGTACGAAGCGGTAGCCGCATTCGCCGAGTCGGCGATCCGGACGGTCCGGCCGTCGTCCTTGTAGCCGACCACCGCGATGTAGTGGCTGCCCGGGAACGAGTGCCAGCCGGGCGGGACAACACGGCCGCCGCCGCGGGCAGCGGCAGCACCGCCGCGCCTTCGGAGTACTGGAACGTCCAGCCCTAAGCGGCGACGAGGTCGAGGACCGACTGCCAGTCCTCCAGCGAGGCGCCAGGCACGCAGACGTCCGGCAACGACCCGATCACCCCGGGATCGAAGAACCACCTGACGTCATCCCACAGCAGATCAGCACCATGCCGTCCTGCCCTCCCCATAACCCCGACGCCGACCCGGTTCCTTGACGAAACCCATAGGGGCACTTCCCACGGACCGTCGGAGGGTGGACGCCGCCACTTCGACCACGCCCCAGGCCGACGGTTGACGGCTCAACATCGGTCTTGGTGATTGCTTCGGCGGGCGACCGTGACATCCGGCAGCCCATACGTTGCCGCACGTAGCGCCTATCAGCTCGGCGAGCTCTTAGGACGGAGGTTCGACATCGCGGTTGCCAGCCGTCTCCCGTTCCCCGAACGTTCAAAGACTGTCCCTGCCTGCGTCGGGTCCCCTCCCTAGGTTGCTTGGGGCTACGAAAGAAGGGGCTCATGGACGGACTCCTCGGCATCCGGGCTCGCAGTATCACCAAGTGTTACGGCGATGTCGTCGCACTGGACGGCATCGATCTCGATGTGGCGCAGGGACAGATCCATGGCCTGGTCGGGCCGAACGGCGCCGGCAAGACGACGTTGCTCGGCCTCCTGCTGGGCCTGGCCGTCGCCGACGGCGGCCGCCTCGAGATCCTGGGTACGCCGGTCGGGCGGGCGCTCGCCGCCCCCGAGGGTGTCGCCGGCTTCGTGGACGGGCCGGGCCTCTATCCCTCGCTCACCGCCCGGCAGAACCTCGCCGCGCTGGCCGCTCTCCGCGGCCATGACGTGCGCGCGGCGGGGATCGACGACCTGCTCGAGCAGGTCGGGCTCACCGATGTCGCCGACGACCGGGCCTGCGGTTTCTCCCTCGGCATGCGTCAGCGGCTCGGGCTCGCGGCCGCCCTGCTCACCAAGCCCCGGCTGCTCGTGCTCGACGAACCTGCCAACGGCCTCGACCCGGCCGGAAAGAAGCACGTACACGGCGTCCTCACCCGGCTCGCCGCCGAAGGAACCAGCGTGGTGCTCTCGAGCCACCGGATGGACGACCTCGAGGCGCTCTGCTCCGAGGTCACCATCCTCGCCACCGGACGGGTCGTCTTCTCCGGGCCGCTGAGCAAACTGGCCGCCGAGAACCGCGAACTCGACTACCGGCTGCTCACCTCCGACCCGCAGGCGGCCCGCCGGCTGGCTGTCGACACGGCGGGCATCCGCGTCGTCGACGGGGACGGACCACGGCCCGACGCCGAGGTGCTCGTCGTGCACGCGCGGGTGCCTGCCCTGGACGACCTGGTGGTGCGGCTCGTACACGCGGGCATCGCGGTGCGCGAACTCGCGCCCGTGGTGTCGCCGCTGGAGGCCGCCTTTCTCGCCCTCACCGAACAGCAGGAGGCCAGCCGATGACCGCGACCGTCGCCGACGCCCGCGTCGCAGGTGCCCGCCGCGTCTCCGTGGCGCGCGGCTACCGCTTCGAGCTGGTCAAGCTGGTCTCGCAATGGCGGATCCGCCTGCTGGTCCTCGCCTGCTGGATCGCGCCGGCGCTGTTCGTCGCCGCGGTGAGCCAGCAGAGCTCGCTGCCCGTCGATACCCTCTTTGGTCGTTGGATGCACGCCACCGGGTGGGCCGGACCGCTGGTGACGCTCGGCTTCGCGGGCACCTGGGCGCTTCCGCTGCTGACCTCGCTGGTCGCCGGCGACGTGTTCGCCGCGGAGGACCGGCTCGGCACCTGGCGCCACCTGCTCGTGGCGGTCCGGTCGCCGCGACGGATCTTCGCCGCGAAGGCGTTGTCCAGCCTCACCGTCATCCTGCTGCTGGTGGCCGGGCTGGCCGGATCCAGCGCGGCTGGCGGGCTCGTGGCGATCGGCAACCAGCCGCTGGTCGGCCTCGACGGCCACCTGCTGACGCCCGGCGATGCCGCCGGGCAGGTCCTGCTCGCCTGGGTCTGCGTCCTCGCTCCGACCCTGGCGCTGGCCGCGATCGGACTCCTCGGGTCGGTCGCCCTGGGGCGGTCCCCGATGGGACTGCTTCTGCCCGCGCTCGTGGCGCTCGCCATGCAGCTCGCCCAGATGCTGCCGCTGCCCGTAGCGGTGCGTCTCGCGCTGCCCGGCTACGCCTTCATCTCCTGGAACGGTCTGTTCACCGGCCCGGCTCAGCTCGGCCCACTCCTGATCGGCATCGTGGTCAGCCTGCTGTGGGCGGTGACGGCGACGGCGCTGGCGTACCGGCTGTTCCTGCGGCGCGACTTCACCAACCTGACCTACGACGGCTCCGGGCGCCGTGCAGTCGCCGTCGGCGCTCTGCCGCTGGTCGGGTTGCTCGCCGTGACGGTCGGTGTCGTCGCCGTGGCGACGCCGGCCGCGGGCTCCGGGATCGAGCAGGACAAGGTGCAGCGCTCGGTCGCCACGGCGTTCGCCCACCTGTACCGCCTGCAGACCGAGCAGCTCCACCGTCCCGACGTCACCGAAGCGCAGCTCAGAGCCACGGCGACGTGCAACAAGGGCGGCGGCAGGCTCGCGGCCGTTGGGCCGGGCAACGACTGGCGTTGCGTCGTCTCCTGGCATCTCCCCGACGTCGAGGCCGCGGGATCGGCCATCTACCAGCTCGACGTCACCCCCGACGGGCGGTTCGTGGCCGACGGCGACGGACCGAAGGAAGTGAACGGCTACTTCCTGGTGCGCACCCCGACCGGGGACGCACCGAACCCGCTCTGGCAGTTCGACGGCAACGTCGAACCGCTCCACACCACGAAGGGATGACTTCATGCAGGTAACACGCCGCCGTCGGCGTGTCGAGAACGGCTCCGGCCTTCTCCGTCGACGCATCGGCCGCCGGCTACCCCTCGTGACAGCAGGCACCACGGCTGTCATCGTCGCCACCGGCACCGGCATCGGTTTCGCCCAGACGCACCAGTTCGGCACCGACCAGGTCGGCCAGCTGACCGACAAGGGCCTGGTCGTGTCCGACGACCAGTACATCAACCCGATCGGCGAGCGCCTCGTCGTCAACAACGGCAAGATCATGTCGTCCTCGGTCAGCCCGGACGGCACGCACCTGGCGGCCTCGATCACCGACGGTGGCATGGCGCTGGCCATCGTGGACCTGAAGAACTACAGGGTGCAGCAGCTCATCGGCAACAACGCGGCGGCCAACCTGCGCATCAGCGGCAACGACGTGGGCCAGGAAGGCCCCACGTACTCCCCCGACGGCTCACGGCTCTGGCTGGGCCAGGCCGACGGCTACCGTACGTTCACCGTGAACCCGGACGGCACCCTCGCCAACCCGGCGTTCATCCGGATCCCGCAGGACGGGCCCAAGCGCGCGCTGGCAAGCGAGGCGGTGTTCTCGCCCGACGGCTCCACCGTGTACTCCGCCGTCAACGGCCAGAACCGAGTGGTCGCCATCAACGCGGCCACCGGGGTCGTCCAGCAGAGCTGGGCCGTGGGCAACGCCCCGCGCGACATGATCATGGTGGGCAGCAAGCTGTACGTCAGCAACGAGGGCGGCCGTCCCGCCAAGCCCGGTGAGCCCACGATCAACTCGTACAACACGCCCGTGCTGGCCGACCAGGTGACCGCCGCCACCACCACCGGCACGGTCAGCGTGATCGACCTGGCGAACCCTGCCGCCGCTCCCTCCAGCATCGACGTCGGCCTGCACCCGACCGCCCTGTACGCCAAGAACGGGGCGCTGTTCGTCACCAACACCGCCACCAACGACGTGTCGGTCATCGACACGACGAGCAACAAGGTGGTGCAGACAATCGCCACCCAGCCGTGGCCGGAAGCGACGGTGGGCTACGAGCCCGACGCCGTGACGCTCACCGACGACGGCCACCTGCTGGTGACGCTCGGCCGCGCCAACGCGGTCGCCGTGTACCGGTACACGACCGCGCTGGAGCCGGTCAGCTACGTCGGCCTGCTCCCGACGGACTACTTCCCCGCGGAGATCACCACCGTCGGCGACGACGTGCTGGTCTCCAACACCCGTGGTATCGATGCCCGCCGCCCCAACAACCCGGCCGGGCACGGCACCCACGACACGACGTCGAGCCTGCAGCGGTTCACCTTGCCCGACGATGACGTCATCAAGTCCGCGACCGGCAAGGTGTTCAGCCAGAACGGCTGGCACGGCGGCTCGGTCACTCTGACCGAGGGCAAGGGCGACGCGAAGCCGGTGCCGGTCCCGCTGAAGCTCGGTGACCCCTCGACGATCAAGCACGTCTTCCTGATCGTCAAGGAGAACCGGACCTACGACCAGGTCTTCGGTGACATTCCAGAGGGCAACGGCGACCCGGCGCTGGCGCAGTTCGGTGAGAACGTGACACCGAACCAGCACGCGTTGGCTCGGCAGTTCGGCCTGTACGACAACACCTACGACATCGGCACGAACTCGGCCGAGGGTCACAACTGGCTGATGCAGGCCGACAACCCGGAGTACACCGAGTCGACGGCCGGTGAGTACATCCGCAGCTACGACACCGAGGACGACGCTCTCGGCCACCAGACCACCGGCTTCATCTGGACCGGTGCGCAGGCGGCGGGCAAGACCGTCCGGAACTTCGGCGAGTTCCACCAGTTCCTGAGCAAGCCACCGGGCTCCAGCTGGCAGAACCTGTACTGCGACACCAAGAACATGGCGGCGACCGGGCAGGACACCGCCTACCGCATGGTCTCGTCCTCACCGATCCCGTCGCTGAACAGCGTGTCGGTGTCCGGCTTCCCGAAGTACGACCTTGGTGTGCCGGACATCTACCGGTACGAGATCTGGAAGCGTGACTTCGAGAAGAACGGGCCGGCGAACCTGAACATGTTCTGGCTCTCCAGCGACCACACCGGTGGCCCGCCGAACGCGGCCGCTCAGGTCGCGGACAACGACCTCGCCGTCGGCAAGATCGTCGACAAGATCTCGCACAGCCCGTACTGGAAGGAGTCGGCGATCTTCGTGGTCGAGGACGACTCCCAGGCCGGCCTCGACCACGTCGACGGCCACCGCGCCCCGATCCAGATCATCAGCCCCTGGGCCCGGCACGGCGTGGTGGACAGCCACTACTACACCCAGATCACGATGATCCGGACCATCGAGCAGATCCTCGGGGTCAAGCCGATGAACCAGAAGGACAGCGCGGCCAGCCCGATGCGTCAGGCGTTCAGCAACAAGCCGGACCTCACGCCGTTCACCGCGGTGCCCAACCGGACCTCGCTGACCGCGGGGCTGGCCACCCCACCCGCCTGCGGCCTGGACACCCCGGCGCCGCAGAACCCCCTCGCCGCGGCCGCACCGACGGCGAGGGTGCCGGCGGACAAGCAGCAGCTGGCGGCGAAGTGGGACGAGTGGAAGTCGCACCAGCGGCTGACCGGGCCGGACGCCAAGGCCGACTACGCGAATCCCGCGCAGATGAACCACTTCACCTGGTACCAGGCGCACGACTGGAAGAAGCCGTACCCCGGCGAGGACAAGATCTTCGCTCCGGAGAACGTCCCCGGTGCCTACCTTCCGCCCGCGGAGTCCGACGACTGACGTAGGCCGATTGCGAAAGGGGCCCTTGGCCGGCGTCATCGCCGGCCAAGGGCCCTGTTCGGCCGCACGAACGGCGTGCCTTCCTTCCGTGCTGACCATGGAGGCGGGTGGTCCGCGCATCGCCGTGTCGTCATTGGTCCGGCCAGGGTGCGAGGTTCGCTCCCGCGGTGGACTCGCCAGGTTCGTCCACCTGCTCGCTCGGCAGCAGCATGGTCAGCGTCGTTCCTTGCGGACTGTGTTCGCACGGCACGTCGAACAGGGGGTTGACGCGGTGGTGGGCGCCGGCCGAGCAGATGCGGAGTTCGCCGTGGTGGGCGCGGACGGTGGCATCGACGATGGACAGGCCAAGGCCGGTGCCGGGCGAGGTGCGGGCAGTGTCGGCGCGGCGAAACCGTTCCACGGCGTGAGGCAGGAACGCCGCACTCATGCCGGGCCCGGTGTCGTGGACGGTGATCCGCACCAGGGCGTCGACGTGACCGACGGCGACGGTGATCGGGGGTGCGCCATAGCGGAGGGCGTTGTCGATCAGGTTGGTCACGGCTCGTCCGAGGCGGGAGGCGTCCCCTCGTACGGTCAGGCCCGGTCCGGCCTGGCAACGCAGCGTGTCGGAATCGGCGCCGGTGGTGGCTCGGTAATGGTGGACCAGGTCGGTGACCAGGGCGGGGAGGTCGACGGTGGGTGCGGTGTCGCCCTGGACGGGTTGGGTGCCGACGGTGAGCAGGGCGTCGGCGAGGGCGATGAGGTCGGCCGTGTCGGCGGCGGCGTTACGGATGGTCTGTTCCAGCTCGGCGGTGGTGCGGGGGCGGCGGAGGGCGAGTTCGAGTTCGGTGGCGAGCAGGGTCAGCGGAGTGCGCAGTTCGTGGCTGGCGTCGCTGATGAACTGTCGTTCCCGATCCAGCGCGGCGTCCTGGGCGGTGAGCATGTCGTTGAGGGTGCGGCCGAGGCGGGCGATCTCGTCGTCGGTGGCGGGGACGGCGAGGCGTACGCCGGTGGCGCCGGTGGCGATGCGGGCGGCTTCGCTGCGGTAGCGCTCGACGGGGGCGAGGGCGGCACGGGCCAGTCGGTAGCCGACCAGGGATGCGATGGCGAGGGCGGCGAGGTTGGCCAGGGCGAGTTGCCCGATGAGTTCGCGCAGGGCCTCGTCGCGCTGGTCGCGGCGGACCGCGGCGACGGTGACCGCGGGCTGCCCCGCCGCCGGCGCGGCGCCGGGCTGGACGGGGACGGCGTACAGGCGCAGCGGGCGAGGGCTGATCGGCAGCAGGGTGCCCCGGTCGGCCCGTACCGGCCGGCGCAGGGCCCGGTTGAGCTGTTCGGGGGTGAGCAGGGAATCGGCGGGCAGGCCGGGGCTGGCAGCGAGGACATGGTTGCCGGCGTCGAGGAGTTGCCAGTACTCCCCCGGCACCGTGCGGGCGGCCGTGGGCAGCGGTGTGCCGGTGCGGGCGGCGTCGGTAAGTTGCGCGGACTGGGCGGCGAGGTCCTGGTCGAGGCGCAGGTCGAGGGCGTACCGCACGCGCAGGTAGACGAACGCGCCCGCGCCGGTGAGGACCACCAGCATCGCGGCGGCGAAGCCGGCAACCAACCGGACGCGCAGCGGCTGCCGGCCCCACCGCGCCACCCATCGGCGACCTCGGAACATGTCAGCCGCCGTCGGGGCGGAGCCGGTAGCCGACGCCGCGCAGGGTCTCGATGGCGTGCCGGCCGAACGGTTTGTCGACCTTGGCGCGGAGGGTGGCGACGTGGACGTCGATGACGTTGGAGCGGATGTCGGTCTCGCCGTCCCACACCTCGTCGAGGATCTGGTAGCGGGTCAGGCACTCCCCCGCGCGGGTCAGCAGCAGGGCGAGGATGTCGAACTCCCGCGCGGACAGGTCGATCTCCGTCTCGCCGCGGAACACCCGCCTGCGGGCGGGGTCGACCATCAGGTCGCCGGCGCGGACCTCGGCGGTGGGTGGCGCGGCGGAGCGGCGGTGCAGGGCGCGGAGCCGGGCGAGAAGTTCGTCGAAGGAGAACGGCTTGGTCAGGTAGTCGTCGGCGCCGGAGTCGAGGCCAGCGACCCGGTCGGGAATTTCGCCGCGGGCGGTGAGCATCAGCACGGGCACCTGGTTGCCCTGCTGCCGCAGGGTTCGGCAGACCTGTGAGCCGTCGAGGCCGGGCAGCATGACGTCGAGCACGATCGCGTCGTACGGGCCGGTGGCGGCGGCGAGCAGCCCGTCGGGGCCGGTGTACCGGATGTCGACGGTGTGTCCGGCTTCGCGTAGTCCCTGGGCGAGCATGCCGGCCAGCCGCCGCTCGTCCTCCACGACCAGGACCCGCACGCCCCTCGCCTCCTCTCGTCGTCGCCCTCGCACCAGTGCAGCACACCGCCGACGATCTTCATCTGGCCTTCATGTCCGGCTGCCTACTGTCGGCGCCTCGATCCGCACGGCGGAGGGACAGGATGAACAGCCGGCTCTTCTTGGAGATCAACGATCTGGCCCGGGCGACGCCCTGGCTGCACGCCCCGATGGCGGGTTATGCGAAGTACGGCGTGGTGCTGTTCGCCGTACTTCTGCTGGCCGGCTGGTGGATCGCCCGCCGCGCGGGTGACCGGATGCCGGCGGCGGTGTGGGCGCCGGTGGGCATGCTGCTCGCGGTGGCGGGGAACCAGCCGATCGTGTCCGCCGTGCACGAGCCACGCCCGTACACGACGCTGTCCGGCATCCTGGTGCTGGCCGACCGCAGTCCGGACCCGTCGTTCCCGTCGGACCACGCCACCATGGCCGGCGCCGTCGCGGCCGGCCTGCTGCTGGTCAGCTGGCGGCTCGGCCTGCTGGCGGTGGCCGCCGCCGCGGTGATGGGTTTCGCCCGGATCTACATCGGGGCGCACTATCCGGCCGACGTGCTGGCGGGCTTCGCGGTCGGCGCCGCGGTGACGCTGCTGGGCTACCTGGTCGCCCGCCGGCCGATCGCCGCCGGTCTGAACTGGTCGGACGGTACCCGACTGCGGTCCCTGTGGCGGGCGGGCGGCGGGGCAGCCGCCGATGAGGCGGCCGTGGCAGGCCGGTGAGCGTGGTCAACTTCCTTACCGGCCTGGTGGCGCACTACGGCTACCTGGGCCTCGCCCTGCTGGTGGGGGTGGAGAGCTTCGGCGTTCCCGCGCCCGGCGAGACGGCGATCATCCTCGGCGCCGGCTACGCCGCGCACGGGCAACTCGCCATCGTCGGGGTCGCGGTGACGGCGTTCCTGGCCGCGGTGATCGGGGACAGCATCGGCTACCTGATCGGCCGCACCGGCGGGCGGCGGCTCATCCTGCGTCACGGCCGCTACGTGCGCCTGACACCGGAGCGGTTCGCCCGGTTGGAGGCGGTGATGAGCCGGCACGGGCCGAAACTGGTGGCGGTCGCCCGTTTCGTCGAGGGTCTGCGGCAGTTCAACGGGCTCATCGCCGGCGCGACCGGCATGCCGTGGCGGCGCTTCGTCGTCTACAACGCCCTCGGCGCCGCCGCCTGGGTCGGCGTGTGGGCGACCGCCGGCTACCTCGCCGGGGACCACATCCGCGCTGTCGTGGCGGATCTGCACCGCTTTCAGTGGTACGTCCTCGCCTCCGTGGCCCTCGCCGTCCTTGCCTACGCCGGATGGCGACTGACCCGTCGACTGGCCTGCCCCCGATAACCGCCGCCGACCCGCCGGCCGGTTTCATGCTGGCTTCATGTGCGATCTTTAGCGTCCGGGCCATGAGCGATGTGCTGGCGGTCAACGCCGCCCATCTCACCAAGACCTACGGGTCGCTGACCGCTGTCGATGACATCACGGTGCAGGTCGCGCAGGGCGAGGTGTACGGCATCCTGGGCCCCAACGGGGCCGGCAAGACGACCTTCCTGCGGATGTTGTTCGGGTTGATCCGTCCGGACAGCGGCACGTTGGAGGTGTTCGGGCGCTCCTGGCAGCGCCACGGCGTCAGCTCCCTGTCCGGGGTCGCCGGATTCATCGAGAGCCCGAAGTTCTACCCGGCCCTGTCCGGTCGGCGGAACCTGCGTCTGCTCGCCGGCCTCGACGGTGGCGGCGCGGCCGGCCGCATCGACGAGGTGCTGGACGTCGTCGGGCTGACCGCCCGGCAGCAGGACAAGGTCCGCGGCTATTCATTCGGCATGCGACAGCGCCTCGGAGTGGCCTCCGCGCTGCTGCGCGATCCGCGACTGCTGGTGTTGGACGAGCCGGCAAACGGCCTCGATCCGGCCGGCATCCGCGACATGCGTGCCCTGGTCCGGCGTCTCGCCGACACCGGCCTCACAGTCCTGCTCTCCAGCCATGACATGGGCGAGGTCGAGCAGATCTGCGACAACGTGACCATCATGAAGTCCGGCGCGGTGGTGCACCACGGCTCGATTGCGGCCCTGCGAAAGCTGGCGCCCGAGCAGGCGCACCGAATCACCACCACGGATGACGACCAGGCCGCAGACCTCGCCCGTACCCGCGGGCTCGAGGTCACCACGACCGACGACGGACTGGACGTCCGCGGCCCGCAGAAGGATGTCGACGCCCTGATCGCCGACATCGTCGACGCCAGCATCGCGCTGCGCGGCCTCAACCGCGACGAGACGCCACTGGAGGCGCTGTTCTTCATGCTCACCGAATCCGCCCCCGCCGGCCCACCCGCCGGCTTCGACGCCGCCACCGGAGCCCGCCGATGAACGCCACCGCCGTACCCGCCGTCATCCCGGCCACACGCCGCCGGCCCGGCACCGCCGCGGTGCTGCGCTGGGAAGCGGCCAAACTCGCCGCCCAGGTGCGCAGCCGCGCCCTGCTCATCGGTGCAATCGTCGTCCCGGTCGCGATCGTGCTGATCTTCAACACGCAACTGCCGCCCAAGGACACCATCTACGGCCGGCACATCCACACCAGCGGCTACGCCGTACCGCTGTTCGTGCTCGCCTTCGCCCACCAATGGGTGCTACCGCTGCTCGCCGCACTCGTCGCCGGCGACATCTTCGCCAGCGAGGACCAGCAGGGCACGTGGAAGACCATCCTCACCCGCTCGGTCAGCCGCACCCAGGTCTTCTGGGCCAAGACGCTCACCGCTGTCGGCTTCAACCTCCTCGTCCTGGTCCTGCTCGCCGCCAGCACCATCACCACCAGCCTGCTCGTCGTCGGCACCCAACCCCTGCCCGGGCTCAGCGGCCAACTCATCCCCGCCGCCCACGCCCTACCGCTGGTCATCGCGAGCTGGGCCACCGCCGTCGCACCGGTCCTCGGGTTCACCGCCCTGGCGATCCTGTTGTCCGTCGTCACCCGCAACCCCACCATCGGCGTCGCGACGCCCGTCGTGCTCGGGATGATCATGCAACTGCTCAGCAGCCTCGGCGGGCTGAACAAGGGCCGCCCGCTGCTGCTCACCACGCCGTTCGAAACCTGGCACGGCCTGCTCGTCGCACATCCGTTCCACGCACCGATCACCACTGGTGTGATCGTGAGCGCCGGCTGGCTCATCGTTTGCCTGACACTCGCCTACCTGAACCTGCGTCGCCGCGACATCACCGGAGGCTGACCATGACCCGCACCCGCACCATCCCGGTGGCCGTCGTCCTCGCTGTCGCCGCCTCAGGGGCATTGGCCGGATGCGGCCAGCCCGACGTCACCCGGGCGCGCCTCGAACGGGCCATCGGGCCCGCCTTCGCCAACCTCTACGTCCAGCGGGCCGACCTGCTCGGCGAACACGGCATCACCGTGCAGAGCATCGGCGCTTCCACCGCCTGCGACCGGGGCGGCCCCAAGGTCGCCGATGTGGGCCCCGGCCCCGACTGGATCTGCATGATCCACTTCACCGACGACCACGGGCAACCACAGGACGGCAAGTTCGAGGTGCAGGTCCGGGCTGATGCCACCTACATTGCCGGCGGACCCTCGAAACTCATCGGCCAGGCCACCCTGACCGACAGCCACGGCCAGGACGTACCCAACCCCGCCTTCGAATGGGACGGCGCCTTCGACCCCGACAACTGAACCCACGGCCCGCTTGGCCTACAACCTTCCGCTCGAAGGCCAAGCGGGCCGCCGGGATGCGCTGACGCTGCGGCCGATAGAGGGCGGCTGCCTCCCGATCCGACTGAGTGGGACAAGCGAGCCGAACACTCCTTCCGGCCCACACCCCTGCGTGAACCTCCCGCCCGTGCGGCCTCTGTCGGCGACGCCTTCGAGCAGGGTGTCTTGTGCGCGCTGCCGCAACGACGAAGGCCCCGCCCTCGTGTCGTTGCGCCGGCAGCGAAGGCGGGGCCGCACACGGCGTCAGGGCTTGATGAGGACCTTGAGCCTCTTGCGGTCGTCCATGTCCTGGTAGCCGGCTGGCACGCCGTTGAGGTCGGTGGTGGCATCGAAGACCTTGCCGGGCTCGATGGTGCCGTCGAGGATGTCGGGCATCAGTTCCTCGATGTATGCGCGCACGGGTGCGGGGCCGCCAGCGAGGATGATGTTGTGGCGGAAGAGGCTGCCGAAACCGATGGGGGCGTTCTCGTACTGGGGAACGCCGACCCGGCTGATCACGCCGCCGGGGCGGACGACGCCGACGGCCTGCTCGTAGGCGGACATGTGGCCGACGGCTTCGAGGACCGCGTGGGTGCCGTGGCCGCCGGTCAGTTCCCGGACCTTGGCGATGCCCTCGTCGCCGCGTTCGGTGACCACGTCGGTGGCGCCGAACTCGATGCCCAGGTCGGTGCGGGCCTGGTGGCGGCCCATGAGGATGATCTGCTCGGCCCCGAGGCGCTTGGCCGACAGCACGGCCAGGAGCCCGACGGCGCCGTCGCCGATGACGGTGACGGTGCTGCCCTTGCGCACGCCGCCCTTGAGAGCGGCGTGGTAGCCGGTGCCGAGAACGTCGGCGAGGGTGAGCAGGGACGGGATGAGTGCGGAGTCCGCGGCGACGGGCAGCTTGACGAGGGTGCCATCGGCGAGGGGGACGCGGATCGCTTCGGCCTGCCCGCCCTCGTCCGGGATGCCGTCCCAGAAGTTGGCCTCGGGGTGGGAGCAGGAGGTCTGCAGGTTCTCGCGGCAGAACTGGCAGGTGCCGTCGGAGATCGCGAACGGGGCGACGACCAGGTCACCGCGCTTGAGGGTGGTCACCTCCGAGCCGGTGTCCTCGACGATGCCGATCAGTTCGTGACCCACCCGGGCCGGGCCGTTCTCGTGGGACATTGATTGGTACGGCCACAGGTCGCTGCCGCAGATGCAGGACGCGGTGATCCGCACCAGCGCGTCGGTGGGCAGCTTGATCGTGGAGTCCGGGACGTTCTCGACGCGGACGTCGCCGGGACCGTACATGAGGGTTGCGCGCATGATCTTCCTTTTCCTTCGATTTCTTGTGGGGGTTGTCAGATGGTGGCGCCGGCCCCGGCCAGTGGGTTGGTCGTCGTTGCGTCGCCCGATTCGGGCGAACGCGCGGCGCGGCGGCGCGCGATGTGCGCCAACGCCACCGCGGGAACCACCGCCAGGACGACGATGACCAGGCCGACGGCGGCGGGGCCGGCGGCCCCGAGCGTGGAGGTCAGCGCCAGACCGGCGATCCAGGAGCCGACGGCGGTACCGGCGTTGAACGCCGACACGGTCAGCGCGGATCCGAGCGTGGGCGCCCGACCGGCGAAACGCACGGCGAGGGCGATCAGTACCGGGTTCGCTCCCAGCCCGAAGAACCCGAGCAGCACGACCACAGCCGCGGTCAGCCACGGCATACCCGATGCCAGGCAGATCACCCCAAGCAGGATCGCGGTGGCGACGGGCGCCACAAGCGTGACCACGTGCGGGTGAGCGTCGCCGAGACGGCCAGCGACCAGGGAGCCCACCAGGGCACCGACGCCGAACCCGACCAGCGCCAGCGGCACCAGCCTCGCCGGAACACCGGCCTGGTCGGTGAGCAGCGGCGAGATGTACGAGTAGGCGGCCAGGACGCCGCCGGTGGTCGCCGCGCAGCCGGCCAGGGCCAGCCACAACCGGCCGGACCGCAGCCCGGCCACTTCGGCACGCACCGACACCGACCGTGTGTGTCCCTCCTCATGCGGGACGTGACGGGAGATCAGGGCGGTAGCAGCCAGCGCCAGCACCGCGAGCGCCCAGAAGGTTCCACGCCACCCGATGAGCTGCCCGGCGAACGCGCCGAGCGGAACACCCAGCGCCGTGGCGAGCATGCCACCGGCGTTCACCAGACCCATGGCCCGCGCTCCACGTGCCGGCCCGGCGACGCGGGTCGCGACCACCGCGGCCAGCGCCCAGAACGCGCCGGCGGCGAACGCGGTGATCAACCGCGCCAGCAGCAGGACCGCAAAGCTGTCACCAACTGCCACAACGACGTGGCCCACCGCGAACACCGCTAGCGCGAGGATCAGGGCCACGCGCTGCGGCAACCGTAGCGTGAGCATCGCCATCAGCGGCGCACCGACGATCATCCCGATCGCGAAGACCGTGATCAGCAGACCCGCATGGGCGACACTGACCTGCAGGTCACCGGCGATATCCGGCAATACACCTGCCACGATGAACTCGGTCGTGCCCATCAGGAACGCCCCCAGCGCGAGAACGTAGATCAACAAGGGCAGCGCAGCGGAACGGGCCGCGCTCGCGCCGGCCCGGGAATCGCCGTTCAGGGGAGTTGTTTCGCCCTGCATATATGCACTCCTGTGCAGCTACGGAAGCGTCTTCGCATCCATTTGACCGCCGCATCGGGGCATGAAAAAGGTGGCGTTTATAGGGGGTACAACCTCTCCCCCCTCAGACAGGCTTAGCCCGGCCTACCGTGGGAACATGCCCGACTCGGCCGACAACCGCACCACTATTCGTGACTTCCTGATCAGCCGCCGCGCCAAGATCAGCCCCGAGCGGGCAGGGCTGCCCGCCGGTGGCCGGCGCCGTGTGCCCGGCCTGCGCCGGGAAGAGGTCGCCGTCCTCGCCGGCGTCAGCACCGAGTGGTACACAAGACTGGAGAAGGGCCACATCAGCGGAATCTCCGAAGACGTCCTCGACGCCGTCGCCCGAGCCCTGCAGCTCGACGACGAAGAACGCACCTACCTGTTCGACCTCGCCCACGCGGCCCGGCCGAAAGCCCGCCGAAATCCCCGACGCACCGAGGCGAAGGTCGAACCCCACCTGCAGTGGCTGATCGATTCCATCACGATGTCGGCAGCATTCCTGCGCAACGGACGCCTCGACGTGGTCGCCAGCAACGCGCTTGCCCGCGCACTGCACGAACCCATGTTCAACAGCGACACCACCACGGCCAACGGCGGAGCGAACTTCGCCCGCTACCACTTCCTCGACCCGGCATCACAAGACTTTTTCGCAGACTGGGAAGCCGGCGCCGCCGCGACCGTCGCCCTGCTGCGCGCCGAGGCCGGTCGACACCCCGAGGACCGGCTGCTGCGTGAACTCGTCGGCGAACTCTCCACCCTCAGCGCCGAGTTCCGGACGATGTGGGCATCACACGACATCCGCATCCGGCACGAAGGGGTCAAACGTCTGCAGCACCCTGTCGTCGGCGCACTCGAACTGACCTACCAGCCCCTCGCACTGCCGACACCATCGCGCGCCGTCCACGAACTGACCGTGTACACAGCCGAACCTGGGACCATCCACGAAGAGCGGCTGAAAATCCTCGCCACCTGGTCCGCGACCACCATCGCAGAAGCCGCCCAACGCTCTGACTGACCGCAGAGAACACCGACTACAAGTACCCATGGAGAAAGCTGCATCCGCTGGCCGCATGCGGACCGCGTTTGCGTGCTCGGCATGTCCCCCGGGTACGGCGCCGGAGAAAAACGCGACGATGCTGGCGTCGCGTCGGTGAGCGGGCGCGTTCCAGGTCGCACCTCAGGCTGGACCGGCGGTTTCCGAGAACTCTTACTCGGCAGTCGGCTTGCTGGCGTATACCGGCCGCAGTGCTCTGGCGCGCGCGGCGGCCAGCGTGATCCGCACCGCCTGGTCAGCGGTCGCCTCGTCGACTGGCTCGGCGGTGATGAGCAGGCGCAGGTAGATCGGCGCAGCAAGGGTCTTGAGCAGTTCGGCCACGTCGGTGTCCCGGGGCACTTCGCCGCGCTCGATGGCGCGGGCTATTACCGGTTCAGCTCTCGTGAGCCGATCGTCGAACACGTGACGCCTTGCGGCGGCGATCTGCGGGAGATGGGCCGCCCCGGTGAACATGGCTGCGAGGATGGCCCGCCCGGTCGGACTGGTGAACGTTTGGACAAGCGAACGCGCCAGCGCCCGCAGGTCGGTCTCGATCGCTCCGGTGTCGGGAACGGGGATGTCCGTCGCCAGGTGCTCCGCCAGGGCGTCGACGAGCAGGCTCTCACGATCCGTCCAGCGCCGGTACACCGTCGTCTTGTGCACGCCGGCGCGCTGGGCGACGTTCTCGACGGTTAACGCCGCGTAGCCCTTGTCAAGCAGTTCGGCGAGCGTGGCGGCATGAACCGCGGCGCGCACTTTGGCGCCACGGCCGATCGGTCGGGCGACGGCCTGGGCAGACTGCATTGCAACTCCAAGTTGCGATAAGCCGACATGGGTGACACGATAAGTCTATCGCAACTCAGGGTTGCGATAGATCTGACAGTTTCCCGTTAGGTGGGCACAACATGCGGAACCTTCCCACTTGGACGATGCGTACCATCCCCGACCAGTCCGGGCGCGTCGCCATGGTGACCGGAGCCAACAGCGGCATCGGCTACGTCACCGCTCGCGAACTGGCCCGCCGTCGCGCACAGGTGGTGCTCGCCTGCCGCGACCCCGAACGCGGCCGGGCCGCCCTTGCCCGTATCCGGAGCGAGGTGCCCGACGCCCGCCTGGAACTGCGTCAAGTAGACCTGGGCTGCCTTTCCTCCATCCGAGCGTTCGCGGCCGGGTGGAACCACGGTCGACTCGACCTGCTGATCAACAACGCCGGGGTGGCGATGGTTCCCTATTCCCGGACCGCGGACGGGTTCGAGTCGCAGTTCGGCATCAACCACCTCGGAACCTTCGCCCTGACTGGCCTGCTGCTGCCGCACTTGCTTGCCGCACCCGATCCACGGGTGGTCACCGTCAGCAGCGAAGGGCAGCGGTTCGCTCGTTTCGACCTGGGCAACCTCAACGCCGAACGCGCCTACCGCACGGCCTTCGCCTACGTACAGTCCAAGCGGGCCAACCTCTACTTCGCCATGGAACTGCAGCGCCGAGCGGACGCTGCCGGCCTGAAGCTGCGCAGCATGGCTGTCGCGCCCGGACTCACCCGCACCAAAGTGCTCACCGGCGGCGCCAACAGCGGCAGAGGACGGCTCTACACGACCATCACACGCCTGCTCATGCGCGTGGCCTTCCGGCCCACCCCGGAAGGAGCGAAGACCTCCCTGTACGCCGCAACCACGCCGGACCTGCCCGGCGGCAGCTACATCGTCCCCGACGGCCTGCTGCAACTGCGCGGTGAACCGACCCACCGAACCCGCGAGCGCGCCATCCACGACACCGACACAGCCAATCGCCTGTGGCAACTCTCCGAACTCCTCACGGGGGTCGCCTACGAGCTATCCGCCACACCGACACGCCAGCCGTAGCCTTTTCACGCTCGCGACCCCGGTATCACCCGGCAATGTCGACAGAGCATGAACTCGGTCCGTGGTTCCTTCGTCGCCTTCTCCCCGTGAAGCCTCCCCAAGGCGCCCCCGCCCGGACGCACTGTCATCGGCACGTCCGGACGACAACCGGGCCAGCTCAGCGTGACGCTCTGTAGCACGCGGATCGTGGCATGTGAGTGCGTTCCATTGGCGAGCGGGTGTGCCTGCGGCTGGCCGCAGCTTCGTTCAGCCGGCCAACCTCCGCCGACGTCTGGGGCCAGGTACCGCGGTGATCATCAGCCCGCCGACGACGGCAGCCGCGCCGAGGTAGGCCAGCGGCCGGAAGAGCATGAACGTGTACCCAAGCCAGGCCGGGTCTGCCGGGTGGTACGGAGCAAAGTAGCTGGCGACCAACGCCAGGGCGCTCAGCGCAGTAGCGGGGAAGAGGGCGAGCAGTCCCACGCCGGCTACAACCACCGTGAAGGCCCGCCGCGTCGGAGTGCCCTCCGGTACCCGCCGGAACACCCACGCCGCCATCAACCAACCGGCGACAGGTTTGGTAACACTCGCGTTCCGCCTTACGAAGAAGGGGTGTAACGGCTACGCGAGAGGACGGCCTGTGAATGAACCCAGCCCAGCGGAGGGTGACATCTCCGGCATCGGAGTCGATCCGGTGGCCTTCGAGGTCTTCTACCGGCGGCACGTGGAGGCGGTGGGCCGGTTCGTGGCGCGGCGGGTCGACGACCCACACCTCGCCGCCGACCTGACCGCCGACGTGTTCCTGGCGGTGATCGAATCGGCGGCCGGCTACCGGCCAGACCGGGGTAGCCAGATCGCCTGGCTGTTCGGGGTCGCCCGCAACGTCATCGGCGACGAGCAGCGCCGGGCGGCCCGACGGCTGCGGGTGACCGGCCGACTGGCCGGACGACGGGACCTGGGCGCCGACGACATCGCCCGCATCGAGGAGCGGATCGACGCCGAGTCGGCGGCGCGCCGTACCCATCGAGCGCTGAGCGAGCTACCCGAGGGCACTCGGACACTGGTCGAACTCGTCGCCGTGGACGGCCTCACAGTCGCGGAGGCGGCGACCGCGCTCGGGATGTCCCCGGTCGCCGCTCGGGTCCGCCTGCATCGTGCCCGTCGCGTCGTCCGCGGCGTGCTCGCCCACCCGGCCGCCACCCTCGCCTGATGAGACGGAGATGACGCTGTGAACAAGATCGAACAGTCGCCGCACGGTTTCGAAGAGCAGCTCCTCAGGGATTTGACGGCACACGTCGTCCGGCGGGCCGAGATCGTTTCGGCGGCCCGCCCGGTCGCACGCCGTAACCGGTTCCTGCAGGGTCGGCGCCTCGCCGGAGCCTTCGGGCTGGCAGTCGCACTGACCGTGGGTGCTCTGGCGGTCCAGACGATGAGGGTGGGCAACCAGCCACCGCCCACGGCCAGCGCGTCGGAGATCCTCCGGATGGCGGCCGACGCCGCCCGGCAGCAGCCCCAGCTCACCGCCCGACCCGATCAGTACGTGTTCACGGAACTGCTGGCGACGATGCGGGAGAGGCCGGACAGCGGCCCGTACACCACGGTACGGACGCAGATTTGGCAATCGGCCGGAGGAGTCGCGCACACGCAGACACGTCACCGACCAGCGACCGATCCGAACGGCTGGAGCGAATTGAAGGTGCTCCGCCCGAGCGATCCGGCCAATCCCGGCAAGGAGTTCGACGAATTCCCATCGCCCGCGTACCACGGCGACCTGCCCACCGATCCGGACGAGCTGCTTCGATACCTTAGGGAACACCCGGTCGACCTGCATCTTCCCGAGGGAGCCGATGAGCAGGCCGTCTACGGGGACGAGAGCATGCCGTACACCACAGCGCGGTCGATGCTCGATGGCTATGTGCCGCCACAAGCGCTGGCGACGCTGTTCGAACTACTGGCGCGGGAGCCCGGAGCCGTCGTCATATCAAGCGACGTGGTGGACAGCGCCGGCCGGCACGGGGTGGCGATTCGGATTCCCGGGGTGATCGGTGGTAACGAAGACTTCATCTTCGACCGAGACACCCACGTCTACCTTGGCACCCGCGGGTCAGTGGTGCGCAACGGCAAGGAGTCGTTGTACACGGCTGCCGCGCTACTCCGGGTCGCCATCGTCGACCGGCCGGGCCAGCTGCCCTGACCAGCGCCGGGCTCGCCCCAGCTGGGATCGGATCCCGCGCTATGTCAAGCCCCGGGTTTGATGGAGAGTTGGTTAGCTGGTTTTCAGGGTTGCGGTGACCGGGTGGGTCATCGCGTGTAGTGCCTCGTGTTCGGCGGGCGGGACGTGTCCGAGCTCGCCGTGCAGGCGTCGGTTGTTGTACCAGTCGATGTACTCGACGGTGGCCATCTCCACGTCGTCCAGGCCGCGCCACGGGCCGGTGTTGCGGACGAGTTCGGCCTTGTACAGGGAGTTGAACGCCTCGGCCATCGCGTTGTCGTACGAGTCGCCCTTGGAACCGACCGAGGCGACGGCGCCGGCCTCGGCGAGTCGTTGGGTGTAGCGGATCGCTCGATACTGGACTCCCCTGTCCGAGTGGTGGACCAGTTTACGCAGGTCAGCACCCTGATTCTCGCGGCGCCAGATCGCCATCTTCAGCGCGTCGAGAGCCAGATCCGTGTAGAGGCTGGTGGCGACCTGCCAGCCGACGATCATGCGGGAGAACACGTCGAGGACGAACGCGGCGTACACCCAGCCCACGCTGGTGCGCACGTAGGTCAGGTCGGCGACCCACAGCTGGTTCGGATGTTCCGCGGTGAAGTCCCGTTTGACCAGGTCACCCGGGCGGCCGGTCTCGGCTGCGGGCCGGGTCGTGCGGGGTGACTTGTCGCGTAGCAGCCCGCGCAGCCCGGACTCACGCATCAGCCGCTCGACGGTGCACCGGGCCACCCGCACACCACGGCGGCGCAGCTCGTGCCAGATCTTGCGGGCCCCGTAGACGCCGTAGTTCTCCGCGTGGATCCGCTCGATCATCGCGGTCAGCTCCTCGTCACGCCGTGATCGGGCCGAGGCCGGGCGGGTCTTGGCGGCGTAGTAGGTCGACAGTGCGATCTGTGCCGGCGT
>NZ_MUYZ01000089.1:0-21479 GCF_003013775.1 Micromonospora sp. MH33 | reverse complement strand
CTAAGCCCTCCAGCGCCGATGGTACTGCACTCGGGAGGGTGTGGGAGAGTAGGACACCGCCGGACAATCTTCCAGTCAGGGCCACCCTTCGGGGTGGCCCTGACTGCGTTTGTGGCCCGCTTCGGTGAATCCCCCCGGGCACCCTGCCGCGTCTCGTACCGTCGGTGCGGGACCGCCCGCGCCTGCCCCGTCAGGCCGGCGGAAAACGTGACGTGCTGTACGCGTCCTCCCACGATCGGAGCGGACCGGTCGGGGTACCTGCTGATGGTTCGGCCGGAACTGACCGCCAGGCGCTGGCGGAGGCAGGAGAGGTCATGAAGATCGGAATCATCGGGTCGGGGCACATTGGCAGCACCCTCACCCGTCGGCTGCGCACGCTGGGCCACGACGTCACGGTGGCCAACTCGCGGGGACCGCAGAGCCTTACCGACCTGGCCACGGAGACCGGCGCGACGGCCGGCACCCTGGAGGAAGCCGTCCAGGACGCGGAGCTGGTCGTCATCGCCATCCCGGTCAAGGCGGTGCCGGACCTGCCGGCGGCGCTCTTCGACGGCAAGCTGGTCGTCGACGCGGACAACTACTACCCCCAGCGGGACGGCGACATCCCCGAGCTGCTCGACCGCAGCCTCAGCTCCAGCCGCTGGACGGCGGACCACCTCAAGGGCGCCCGGGTCGTGAAGGTCTTCAACAACATCCAGGCCCCGCACCTCATGGACGCCGGCAAGCCGGCGGGCACGGCGGGCCGGATCGCGCTCCCGGTGGCCGGGGACGACGCCGACGCGAAGCGGGTGCTCATGGAGCTGGTGGACGAGCTGGGCTTCGACCCGGTGGACGGTGGCACGCTCGACGAGAGCTGGCGGCAGCAGCCGGACACCCCGGTCTACGGCACCGACCGCGACGCGGACGGCGTACGGCAGGGGCTGGCCGAAGCGCGGCCCTGAGGGCGTACGACAGGGAGAAGCCCCGCCGGCGACGTGGCCGGTGGGGCTTCTCCGTGCGTGCGCTCGACGGACGTCAGGCGGGCGGCTTGGCGCAGATGAAGCGCGGCTCGGGGTCGTAGCGCCAGCTGAACTTCTCCCGCTTCACCACCTTGCCGTCCTTCTTGATGACCCGGTAGGCGTCCTGGGCGAAGCCGACGCTGCCCGCGGCGGAGATGCAGTCCGGGCCGGGATCGAGGTAGACCGTCTTCGGCTGGGTGATGTTCCGGCGCGGGCCGTACTCGGTCTTGACGCTGTCGTAGATCTTGGTGCTCCACATCGACACGGTGATCGTGCTGGCCGTGTAGGACGTGTCGATCAGTACGCCGTACGGGGTGTTGTTGCGGAACTTGAAGTCCAGCTGCGGCCAGTAGATGGTCGACTCGATGACCGCGGGGTAGCGGCTGAAGTAGAACGAGTGCGGCTTGTGCTCGACGTCCTCCAGCCCGGCGTAGTAGCTGGCGTTGAAGAGCGTGGTGGTGAACTGGGAGACGCCACCGCCCACGCCCGGCACCAGCTTGCCGTTCACGATGGTCGGCGCGTCCTTGTAGCCCTGGTCGTAGCCGCGCTCGCCGGTGTGGCCGTTGAGCGAGAAGGTCTCCCCCGGCCGCACGATGGCGCCGTCCACGTCCTTGGCGGCCTGGACGATGTTCTGGCTGCGCGGCGAGGAGAGACCGCCGGGGAACCGGGTGGTGAAGGTGGAGACCCGCTCCTTGATGCCCAGCTCGGCGAGCTTGGCCTCGGTCAGCTCGGGCTCGGCCGGCTTCAGCTCGGCGGTCACCGTGCGGCCGTCCGCCTTCGGCAGGACGGCGAGCAGGTCGCGGCCGAGCGCCGTCGCGTCGACCTGCCGGCCGGCCCGGCCCGGCACCACCTTCGGCTTGCCGCCGCTGATGGTCAGCCCGGCGTCCTTCGGCGCGATCTCGAGCTTCGCCAGCTGGTCGCCGAGCGCGGTCCGCAGCCGCTTGACGTCGATACGCGGGGTGAGCCGGCCCGCGTCGTCGGCGGAGAAGCGCAGCCCCCGGGCGATGGCGGCGGGCGGGATGGTGACCGAGCCGCCGTCGGTGGTGAGCGTGACGGGAGCCGCGACGGCCGGCCGGGCCAGCTCGGCGACGAGCCGGTCGACCTCCTCGCGCGTGCTCGCCGGCCACTTCTCGACCAGCGGCACGGCCACCGGCGCGCCGGCCAGCCAGCCGGCCTTCACCGCGTGGGCGGCGCCGGTCGCGTCGACGGTCAGCGCCGGCTTCGGGTAGACCGGCTTGGGGGTGGTGCCGGTGTAGATGATGGCCGGCATGGTCATCTCGCGGCCCTGGTCACCCATGGCCTTGCGCAGCGCCGCCTCCAGCCGGGCGGTGTCGACCGTCACGACCGGCTCGACCGTGCGGGAGCCGACGAGGCGGCTCACCGGGTGCGCCTCGGCGGCGGCCGCCGCCGCCACGGTGGCGTCCACGTCGACGGCGAGCCCGACGTCGGCCGGCTTCAGCTCGGCGCTCTTCTCGCCCACGGTGACGGTGATCGGGGCGTTCAGGGCCGCCGACCGGCGCGCCAGCTCGGCGTGCAGCGCCTGCGCCGCCTCGGCCCGGCTCCGCCCGCCCAGCTCGGCGCCGAGGACCGTGGTGCCCCGGGGCACGTCGCCGGCGTACGCGTAGGTGCCGAGACCGGTGCCGGCGGCCAGCACCGCGGCGACGATCCCGCCGGCTAGCAGCAGCCGCCCGCGCCGGGACCGCCCCGGCTTCCCGGGCCCGCCGGCGTTGGGGGCGGCGACCGGTTCCGGCTCGACGTCCGGCCAGCTCACCGCTGTCACCTTCACGGTGGGCCGGTCGTCGGCGGACGGCACTTTTTCGCCGTAGAGCGTCACAGCAACCTCGATCGGAAGTACCACGCGGGGACCGCTTCCCCCACGGGAGACACCTACGGTAACCAACGCTTGAGCGAGCCGGGAGTCTCCGCCCCGGCCGTCGGCCGGGCCGCACGTCCGCCGTCCCCCGGGTGTCGTCGTCATCACCCCCGGCGGGCTCCCGAGCCGGTCCGGATCGTGGGACGGTGGCCGGGTGCGGACGGATGAACGGACCCTGGCGTACGGCGGTGGCTGGTTGGACCGGGCTGCGGCGCTGCGCGCCGACCCGGGGTGGATCGCCGCGCGGCTGAGCGATCCGGAGAGCGTGCTGCTGCCGCTGTGGCGGGACCGCTGCCTGGTCTCGGTCGACCGGGCGCCGGTACGCCGCTCCGCGGCCGAGGCGGCCGGGCTCCGCGCCGCCGCCGACGAGACGGTGTTCCTCGGCCTGGACGCCGGTCGGGCGGTGTTCGCCGTGGACCTCTCCGGTCTGGGCGACGCCGAGGCGTGCGAGCTGGCCGGCGCGGCCGAGGCGGTGGACGTCCGGGTCCTCGTGGGCGGGCTGGGGGCGGCCGAGGCAGCCGTCCAGGCGTACGCCAAGGGGTTGCTGCACTGGCACCGCGGCCAGCGGTTCTGTGGCGGGTGCGGGGCGGCGACGGTGGCCGGCGACGGCGGCCACACCCGGTCCTGCGCCGGCCCCGGCTGCGGGCGGCTGCTCTTCCCCCGGATCGAGCCGGCGGTCATCGTGCTGGTCGAGGCGCCCGGTGAGCCGGAGCGCTGCCTGCTGGCCCGGCACCGGGGCGCGGCGGAGGACTCCTGGTCCACCCTGGCGGGCTTCGTGGAGGTCGGCGAGAGCCTGGAGGACGCGGTGCGCCGGGAGTTGGCCGAGGAGGCCGGCGTGACCGTGGTCGACGTGGCGTACCAGGGGTCGCAGGCCTGGCCGTTCCCGGCCGGCCTGATGGTCGGCTTCCGCGCGACGGCGGCGTCGACCGAGGTGCGGGTGGACGGCGAGGAGCTGGTGGAGGCGCGCTGGTTCAGCCGGGCCGAGCTGCGCGAGCGGGCGGCGGCGGGGCGACCGCTGGGCCGGATCGACTCGATCGACCACCACCTGCTGCACAGCTGGCTGGCCGCCGCCGACTGAGCACCGGGACCGGCACGGTCAGCGCCGCGGCCGGAGGGCCAGCCAGGTCATCAGGGCGGCGGTCAGCGCGGCGGTGGCCAGCGCGCAGCCGAGGACCCCCTCGACCGTACGCGGGGCGACCAGCAGGGCCGCCCCGGCCAGCCCCACGGTGGCCGCCCAGAGCGGCGCCGCCGGGAACCGGACGCCGCTGGCCACCCGGTCGTTGACCAGCATGAAGACGACCGCGTACAGGGCGCCGGTGGCGGCGAAGAGCGGGGCCTCGCCGGCCAGGTGCAGGTAGTTGGCACCGCCGGCCAGCCGGAACGCCAACTCCCCGCCGAACGCCGCGGCGGCCACCAGCACCGACCCGCAGGCGAGGATGACCGCCAGGCCCAGCGCCCGGGCCCGCCGGTCGCCCCGGGCCAGCCGGGGCAGCACCAGCAGCGTC
Organism: Micromonospora sp. MH33; assembly: GCF_003013775.1. Lineage (NCBI taxonomy): Bacteria > Bacillati > Actinomycetota > Actinomycetes > Micromonosporales > Micromonosporaceae > Micromonospora > Micromonospora sp. MH33. Next base: position 17,103 of record NZ_MUYZ01000089.1, on the reverse strand, counting down.
ACCACCTGCGGCGCCCAGAGCGCGCCCTTGGTCAGCACCGCGCCGACCGCGTACGCCCCGGAGCCGGCCGCCGGCAGCAGTTGGCGGGCCAGGATCAGGTCGGCGTACGAGATGGTGAGCGTTGCCAGCGTGGCGCCGCACGCGGTCATCACGTCCCCGGGGCGCAGGTCGCGCTGCCCCGGCTCGGCGTCGGGCGTCGGCCGGTCGCCGGCGGCGAGGCGGGCCAGCAGCGGCAGCGCGAGGAGGCCGGTGACCGCGGTGAGCGCCAGCGCGGTGATCGCGTCCCCGCCCAGCGCCAGCCCGATGACCAGGCCGCCGTACCGGCCCAGGGCGAGCACCGCCATCGCCGCGGAGAGCCGGAGGAAGCGCTGGTCACCCTGGAGTTCGCCGAGCCACCGGCCGGCCAGCACGGTGGCGAAGGTGGTTGCCGCGAGCAGCAGGGTCAGTGCCACCGGCAGCCGCAGCAGCACGGTCAGCACCGGCGCCGCGACCACCGTGACCGCCGCGGTGGCGGCGGCGGTGAGCAGCGCCAACCGGCTGGTGCGGGTGGGTCCGCTCCGCGCCCGGTGCACCGCGACGGCGATCTGCAGGCCGAATCCCGGTACGGCCGCGATCGCGCCCAACGCGAGCACGGTCGCCAGCGCCCCCAGGTCGGCCGGGTCGAGCCGGTGGGCGCCGAGCACCGGCACCAGGTAGGCGAGCGCGTTGGTCAGCATGGTGGCGACCGTGACGGCGGCGCCGGCGATCCCGAGCCGGCCCACGCCGGCGTCCCTGCCGATGGTCTGTGTCATGCCGCCTCGAGTGGCCCGCCTGCTGTGAAGACCGCGGCCGACAACCGGCCGGAACCGCAGCCCGACCGGAGAGACGGTACCGGTCTGTCGGCGGGCCCGTAAGCCCCGTACCCGCGACCCCTGCCCCCGCCGCCGGGAAGGGTCTAGTGTGCTGCCCCTGACGTCGACGAACGTGGCCCCGGCAGCGACCTCCGGCCTGGCCGCCAGGCTCCCGGAGCGGTGGGTGGCGAACGGGATCCGGCTGGTCTATCCCCGGGTGGAGCCGGAGCTGGCCCGGCTGGCCGACTTCGTGCCGCGTGGTGGCACGGCGGTCGACGTCGGCGCCTGGTACGGCCCGTGGACCGCCCGCCTGCTGCGCCGCGCCGACCGGGTCGTCTCGGTCGAGCCCACGCCTCCACTGGCCCGCCAGCTACGGGACAGGTTCCCCACCGTCGAGGTGGTCGAGGCCGCCGTTTCCGACCACGCCGGTACGGCCTCGCTCCACCTGCCCGAGGGCGGTGCGATCGTGGGCACCTCCTCTCTGGAGCAGCCGGGGCAGGGCCACGTCGTCGAGGTACGCCGGATCACCTTGGACTCGCTCGACCTGACCGACGTGCGATTCGTCAAGCTCGACATCGAGGGGCACGAGCTGCCCGCGCTGCGCGGTGCGGCCCAGACGATCCGCCGCGACCGCCCGGCGTTGCTCATCGAGGTGGAGGAGCGGATCCAGCCGGTCGAGCCGCTGCTGGAGCTGCTCAGCGGCTGGGGTTACCGGGGGTACGTGCTGCCGGGGCGCAGCTGGGTGCCGCTGGCGGACTTCGACCTCGGCCGGCACCAGCGTGAGGCGATCGTCCGGGTCGGGCAGAGCTTCGCCCGCCGGGTGCTCTGGCCTCGTCCGCGGTACGTCAATTCGGTGCTGTTCCGGCCGGAGTGACCGACGGCCCCCGTCGCCGCGTCACTGCTGTGGGGTCGGGGTGCCGATTGCGACCTCGTTGGTGCAGAGCGTCACCTCCGGGTCGTCGACGCTCAGCTCTACGGTGTCCCCGCCGCCGGTGAACTCGAAGAAGATCTGGTGCAGCCCCGTCTTCACCGGGAACCGCTTCTCCTTCCCGCCGAGTCGGAAGGTGCCCGTGGTCTCGCCAGAGCTGAGGTAGCCGATCCGGACCACCCAGAACCAGTCGTCGCGCGGCCCGGTGAGTGGCAGCCGTGCCGTCCCGCCGCCGGTCACCTTCCAGCCGCACGCCTGCTCCGGGCCGGGCTGGGCGGTCGGGCCGTCGACCTTCACCGGGGTGATCCGGCCGGTGCTGTCGAACAGCGACGGGTTCTCCGCCTCGGTGACGAAGACCGGCCGCTCCGGCAGGGCGTGGAAGACCGTCGACTGCCGGTTGTACGGCGCGGAGAGCACCGGCACCACGTCACCCGGCACCGGCTGGTCGAAGAAGACCGTGCCGGGTGGGGCCGCCGCCAGTTCGGCCTGCACCGTGCCGAGGTAGGTGCGCCCACTCTTGACCGCCCACTCGTCACCGAAACGGGCCGTCGTCCAGGCGGTGCCGAGACCCGCGGCGACCAGGGCGAGGGCCAGACCGGCCGAGACCGCCTCCCGATGACGCACCAGCACCGCCGGGAGCGGCGGGTCGTCGGGGTCGCGCCCACCGGTGAGCGGCGGCTGTTCCGGTGTCGCGGTGAGCTGGTCCGGCGGGCTGAGCGGCGCGGCGGTGCGCCCGTCCACCGGGACCGGGCGGTCCGGTGCCGGGCTGGGCGGGAGCGGCGGGGTGGCCGTCGACGGCGACGACCCGGTGACGGCGTCCGCGCGCCGCGGTGGCGCGTCGAACGGTCGCACCGCGGACGGACGGTCCAGGGGCGGAAGATCGTCGTTGTCGTACTCGGCGTGGAGGACGCCGTGGCCGCTGAAGGCGGTGGCCGGCACGGCGACCCGGGGTTCGGCCTCGGCGGGCACCGGCACCGGGTCGCCGCGCTCGTCGGCGGCCGTCACCTGCGCCGAGGGGTCGTCGGTCTGACCCGACTCGGCGTCGGCTCGCTCGTCGCCCGTGGCCGGGTCGGGGTCGCCGTCCCGGTCCGTCGGAGCCGGGACGGCCGGGACGGCGTGGTCCGGCGCGGGCCGGAGACCGAGCAGGGCGACGCCGATGCAGAGGGCGGCCACCACCACGACATCGCTGACGTACCGGGGGACGGCACCGGCGACGTCGCTGTAGATCGAGCCCAGCCGGGTGGCGGCCAGCAGGGCGGTCACCAGGGTCAGGTACGCGGCGAGCAGCAGCCAGGCCCGGCCGGCGACCCGGCGCAGCCGTACGGTCAGCACCACCAGCACCAGGAATGCCGCCCAGGCGATCCACCGGCCCAGCTCCGGCGGGGCGGTCACCGGGGCTCCGTCACCGGCCGGCAGCCAGCGCCACGGCCCACCGAGCAGACCCGGTACCACGGTGGAGCCGAGCAACTGCCAGAGGAACGACAGCACCTCTCCGAGCGAGTCCGGCCGGCGCAGCGACGACTCCGCCCGGGAGCCGTAGAGCGCCAGGAAGGCGAGCGAGATGGCGGTCAGGACCAGCCATGACGGCCAGTACCGACGAATGGTGGACAGCACAGCCCGGACGGGCGGACCGCCGGCGAAGAGGAACGCGGTCAGCAGGAAGACCAGCGGCACCACCAGCAGTGCCTTCTCGAAGAAGACCAGCCCGAACAACACCGCCAGGGCGAGGGTCGCCAGGTGCCGCTTCCGGCCGGTGCGCACGTACCGGACCTGGGCGCCGATCGCGAGCACCATGGCGACCTGCATCGGCAGCATGTTCACGCCGACCGCCCACCAGGAGGTCGCCTCCAGGGTGAGCGGGCTGAACAGGAACACCGCCAGCGGCACCAGCAGCGCCCAGCCGGGGCGTACCAGGGTGCGGAGCAGCCGGGCGAAGCTCACCGCCAGCACCGCCTGGGCGGCGGTGAGCAGCAGGACGTACGGCCAGTAGGCGAGGCCGGCCGCCCGGGTCACCAGCCAGGTGATCAGCAGCGCCCCCGGCATGAAATGGTTGTTGTAGAGGGTGAGCAGGAAGCCCGGCGTCAGGTCGGACTCCCCGGCCCGGGCGATCAGCACGTAGTCGTCGACCGCGAGGTAGCCGCGAGACGCGAGCTGCGCCCGCCAGACCAGGCTGACCAGGATCATCGCCGCCGCCGCCGCTCGGACGGGATGAATGCGCGTCCAGCCGCCGAGGAGGCCGGGGCCGTCGAGGGTGGCGGGCGTGCCGGTCGATGCCATGGCGGGAAGACTGCCACACCGGCCACCGGGCGTCCCATCAGGTCAACGGGTGGTTCAGGGGCCGTCGGAACCCGGCGGACGCCGCGTACAGTGGCCGCCGGACCAGGGCGGCGCGGGCCGCGCCGGGCGGGCAGGGTGAGGTCGACGGATGCGCGAACGGCTGGTGCCGCACGGCGTGGCCGCCGCCGTGACGGCGGTGGTGCTGGCGCCGCTGGCGCTACCCGGGTACGTGCTCCGCTACGACATGGTTTTCGTGCCCCGCCAGGCGTTGAGCTGGGATGTGATCGCCCCGGCCTCGGCGCTGCCCCGGGCCGTGCCGCAGGACGCCGTGGTCGCGCTCGCCACCCAGGTGGTGCCGGGCTGGCTGCTGCAACGGCTGGTGCTGGTGGCGATCATCTGGCTGGCCGCGCTCGGCGCCGCACGGCTGGTGCCGACCGACCGGACCGCCGTGCGGGTGGTGGCCGCGCTCGGATACGCCTGGACGCCGTACCTCGCCGAGCGGCTGCTTATCGGGCAGTGGGGCCTGCTGCTGGCGTACGCGATGCTGCCCTGGCTGGTGGTGGCGGCGCTCGACGTGCGTGCGGGCCGGCCCGGGGCGCTGCCCCGGCTGCTCCTCGCGGCCGCGGTCGCCGCGATCACGCCGACCGGCGGCATGCTCACCCTGGTGGCGGTGGCGGTGCTGCTGCCCGGCCGGTACCCCGGCGCCGGTCGTCGGGCGGGCACGGCGCTGGCGGCAGCGGTCCTGCTCAACGCGCCCTGGCTGGTGGCCGGCGCGGGCAGCGCCACCGGTGGCCGTTCCGATCCCGCCGGCGTGGCAGCCTTCGCGGCCCGCGCCGAGAACTGGGCCGGGCCGCTGGTCGCGCTCGCCGGCACCGGCGGAATCTGGAACGGGCTGACCGTCCCGATGTCCCGGCAGGCCGGGGTGGTGCCGCTGGCCACCGCGCTGCTGCTGCTCCTCGCCGGGTACGGCGTGCCGTTGCTGCGCCGGCGGTGGCCGTCCGGCGCGGTCGGCCGGCTCGGCCTGCTGGCGGTCGGGTCGTGGCTGGTCGCGGCGCTCGGCGTGCTCCCCGGTGGGGCTGTCCTGCTCAGTCGGCTGGTCGACACGGTCCCTGGCGCCGGGCTGATCCGCGACGGGCAGAAGCTGCTGGTGCCGTACGCGCTGGCGCTCGCCGTGGCCGGGGCGCTCGGCGCGGAACGGCTGGCCGACCGGCTCGCCACCCGGTTCGACGCGACCGTCGGGCGGGTGTTGCTGGTCGGCGCCGCGCTGCTGCCGGTGGCCGTCCTGCCCGACCTGGCCTTCGGGGCGATCGGCCGGCTGCGGCCCGTCGACTATCCCGCCGACTGGGCGGGGGTGGCCCGACAGGTGGCCGACGGCCCCGGTGAGGTGCTCTCCCTGCCGTTCCAGGAGTACCAGCGGTACGCCTGGAACCCTGGGCAGGTGGTGATCGACCCGGCGCCCCGGTACCTGTCGACGCCGGTGCTGATCGACGACACCCTGCGCGTCGGCGACCTTGCCGTGGGCGGGGAGGATCCCCGGGCCGCCCGGGTCCGGGCATTGCTCACCGCCGGCCGTCCGCTGGCCGAGACGGGCGTGCGTTGGGTGCTCGTGCAGCGGGCGTTCGGGCCGCCGGTGCCGGCGTCGTCGCTGGTCGGGCTGCGTCTGGCGCATGCCGGACCCGAGTTGGCCCTCTACGAGAACCCGGACTGGACGGCTGCGGCGAAGACGAACGGTCCCGGCCTGGTCGGACTGGCCCACGTTCTGGCCGGAACGGTGGTGTTGACCATCGGTTTTTCGGGCGCTGCGCGGGGGCTCCGACGCGTGGTAGCGTCCCGACACGCGAGTCCCGCGGAAGGAGAAGGTGGATGAGGAACCTGCCCGCGTTCGTCGCCGTCGGGGTACTGGGGGTCGTGCTCGGCATGCTCGGCAGCGTCGGTCTGGCGAATGCGCTCAGCCCGTCCGCCAACGAGGTCGCCAAGACCAGCACGGTGAGTGAGCAGAGCTCCGAGACCAGCCTGTACGGCACCCGCTGACCAGCGCCGACCGGGGCGTCCGCCGTTGCGGGCGCCCCGGTCGCGTGTCCGCCTAACGAGCGGCGGTGAGCCCGGCGACCAGTTGCGCGAAGCGGGCACCGGTCGCCGCCCAGGTGAACCGGCCCGCGTGCGCCAGCGCCGCCTCGCCCATCACCTTGCGCCGCACGTCGTCGGCGAGCAGTTCCCGGACCCGCTCGGTGAACTCCCGCTCGTCGTCCACCAGCAGCCCGGTCTCCGTGTCGACCATCGCCTCGGCGACGCCGCCCGCGTAGCGGAACGCGATCGTCGGGGTGCTCCGGGCGGCGGCCTCGACGATGGTCAGCCCCCAGCCCTCCTTGAGTGACGGGGTCAGGGCCAGCCAGCAGGAGGAGAGCAGTTCGTGCTTCTCCTCCTCACTGATGAAGCCGGTGAACCGCACCCGGTCGGCGATGCCGAGTGAGTCGCTGAGCTCCCGCAGCGGCTGCTCCCACCAGCCCTGCCCGGCCACCACCAGCTCCAGGTCCGGTAGCTCCCCGCTCAGCTCGGCCACCGTACGCAGGGCGATCTCCACCCGCTTGTGTGGAACCAGCCGCCCCAGCACCAGCAGCGACGGGTGGGTCGTCCGGGGCAGCGGGGCGCCGGTCACGGGCGGGGTGCCGTTGGGCACCACGTCGATCCGCTCGCGGTCCACGCCCAGCTCGGCCAGCTCGGCCCGGCTCGCCTCGGAGACCGTGACGTAGCGGCAACGCCGGTACAGCCGGACCGCCAGCCGGGACTCGATCCACCAGCCGAGCCGGCACATGACCGGCCCGAAGACCACCGGCCACTGCTCCCGGTGCACGTGGTGCACCAGGGCGAGCACCGGGCGACCGGCGTACAGCGGGGCGAAGAAGGGCACCCCGTTGCACACGTCGACGACCAGGTCCGGCCGGCCGAGGCGACGCCGGGCCAGCGGGCCCAGGCCGAACCGGCCGGCGAGGTAGGTGAGCGCCGCGCGGGCGTAGACGGTGTGCCGGGAGCCGCGGCGCAGCACCCGCGTGCCGTCGGCGTTGGTCTCCTCCGCCGCGCCCCGTTCGTGGGCGGCGCAGAGCAGGGTCACCCGGTGACCGGCGGCGACCAGTTCGGCGGCGATCCGCTCGATGTAGACCTCGGAGCCACCGCCCTCGGGGTTGCTCGTGTCGCGCCAGTTGAGGAACAGCACGTGGCGCGCGGTGGTGCTGCCGGACCTGTCCACGCTGCTCCTACCGATCAGTAAGCGGCACGATCGCGCCACCCTAGGGCGGCGGGACAGGCGTACGCAATGGGTCGTGTCGGCAGCGACGATCGGATAACAGGTCGTCGACCGGGGGTTTGCCGGGGACCCGAAAGCTTGGCAGGGTGTGTCAGCGCGGAACCGTTGCGCCGCCGGTGGCGAGACCGGTCAGGCCGTTCCGCGATACCCGTGGCCTGCGGCCGGCGCCTGCCGGCTTGGCGAAATGGCGAGGAGGTGGCCGGTCGTGGTGCCCGACGTCCCGGCGCGGATCCTCGCCCGTCGTTCCCCGGTGGTGCTGCTCAGCGCGGCCCTCGCGCTGCTGCTGATCGGCTGGGGCGGATTCGTCTGGCTGCGCGACGAGCGCAGCACACCGGACTGCCTCCAGCGGGTCCGCCTACGGGTGGCCGCCGCCCCGGTGGTCGCTCCGGCGGTGGACCGGATCGCCCGGGCCACCGTCGGCCGGCAGCCGTGCGTGGCACTGGTGGTGCAGGCCCGGGAGTCCGACGAGGTCGCCGCCGAGCTGGCCAACGGTGCCGACGTGGCGGACGCCTGGCTGCCGGAGTCCACGTTCTGGCTGCGCCGGGCCCGCTCCGCCGGGGCCTTCGAGGTGCCCGGGCAGGGCACCTCGGTGGCAAGGACTCCGGTGGTGCTGGCGGTCACCGAGCCGGTGGCCCGCAGGTCCGGCTGGCCGGCCCGGCCGCTGACCTGGCGGCCGCTGGTCGGCCCGAATGCGGACGCGACGAAGGTGGGGCTGCCCGATCCGGCCGTCGATCCGGCCGGGGTCGGGGCGCTGCTCGGTGTCCGGGCGCTGGCCGCCGGGGAGCGCGACCCGGGCGGCGCGGTGGCGGCGACGCTGCGCAAACTGGCCGGCCGGACCTTCAGCCCCGTCGACAGCACGACCTCGCTGCCCCCGGACGCCGGGCTGCCCGGCCGCTCGGACGCGGTCGCCACCACCGAGCAGGCGGTGCTCGAACACAACGCGCTGGCCGGCGCGGGCAAGCTGGTCGCGGCGTACCCCGAAGTCCCCGTCCCCGATCTGGACCTGCCGTACGTGGTGCTGCCCGGCACCCCCGACGCGGTCCGCGACTCGGCGGCCGGCTTCCTCAGCGACCTCCTCAGCACCGCGTCCCGGGACGTGCTGACCGGGTACGGCTTCCGCACCGCCGCCGGTTACCCACCGGCGATACCACGTGACGGTCGGCTCAGCCCGGACCACCGCAACCCGGTTCCGCTGCCCACCGAGGCGACCGTCACCGAGATGCTGACCGGGTGGAGCGGCGTGCAGCGCAGCGCCCGGATCCTCACGGTCCTGGACATTTCCGGTTCGATGGCCGTCCGGGTGCCCGGCGGTGGCACCCGGCTCGACGTCACCCTCGCCGCCGCACGGGAGGGGGCCGGGCTGCTGCTGGACAACAGCGAGCTGGGCGTCTGGGTCTTCGCCACCAAGGTCGACGGGGATCGGGACTACCGGGAGATCCTGCCGGTCCGGCCGCTGCGCGCCCAGCGGGCCGAGCTGGACCGGCGGCTGGCCGAGGTGAAGGTCAAGCCGAACGGCGGCACCGGCCTGTACGACACCACGCTGGCCGCGTACCGGGACGCCCGGCGGCACTGGACCCCGGGCCGGATCAACCTGGTGCTGGTGATGACCGACGGCCGGAACGAGGACGCCGAGAGCATCGGACGGACGAAGTTCCTCGCCGAGCTCAAGGCCCTCCAGGACCCGCGTCGGCCGCTGCCGATCCTCTTCGTCGGCCTCGGTCGGGACGTCGACCCCGAGGAGCTGAACGAGATCGCGAAGCTGACCGGCGGTCAGGTGTTCCGCACCGACCAGCCGAAGGGCATGCGGCAGATCTTCTTCTCCGCGCTGGCCGCGCTGAGCTGCCTGCCGCCGGAGTGCCGGCGGTGACCACGACGCCGTCGCGTGTCGTGGCGCGGGTGCTGCGGCCGGTTCGCGAGGCCCCGGCCACCGCGCTCTGCCTGCTGCTGCTCACCGCCGTGTCGTTCGCCCAGCGGCCCGGCCAGGTCACCTTCGACACCAAGCTCGACCTGGCGGCGAACCCCGTGCACTTCCTGGCCCGGGCGCTGCACCTGTGGAACCCGGAGGCCACCTCCGGCGAGCTGCAGAACCAGGCGTACGGCTATCTCTTCCCGATGGGACCGTTCTTCGCGGTGGGGCAGCTGCTCGGCGTACCGCCGTGGATCACCCAGCGGCTCTGGTGCGCGCTGCTCTTCTGCGCCGCCTTCTACGGCTTGCTGCTGCTGGCTCGGGCGATGCGGATCGGCACCGAACCCACCCGGTACGCGGCCGCGCTCGGCTACGCGCTCGCGCCCCGGATGCTCACCGAGATCGGCGCGCTCTCCTCGGAGGTCCTCTCCGCCGCCCTACTGCCGTGGGTGCTGCTGCCGCTGGTCCGGGTGCACCGGATCGGCTCGCCGCGCCGGGCCGCCGCGCTGTCCGCGCTGGCCGTGCTCGGCATGGGGGGGATCAACGCGGCCGTGGTGCTGCTTGCCCTGGTGCTGCCCGGGGTGTGGCTGCTCAGCCGGCGGTGGGACGCCGTCCACCTGCGGCTGGTCGGCTGGTGGTGCCTCTGCGTCGTCGGGGTCTGCCTCTGGTGGATCGTGCCGCTGCTGCTGCTCGGCCAGTACAGCCTGCCGTTCCTCGACTACATCGAGTCGTCCACCACGACCACCGCCGTCGCCTCGCTCTTCCAGGCCGTACGCGGCACCAACCAGTGGGTGGCGTACATCGTCCAGGGCGACCCCTGGTGGCCGGCGGGCTGGCTGCTGATCGACCACCCGGTGCTGATGGCGCTGACCGCGGTGGTGGCGCTGGTCGGCCTGGCCGGGCTGGCGGGCAACCTGCTGCCCGAGCGCCGTTTCCTGGTGCTCGGCTTCCTGGCCGGGTTGACCCTGCTCACCATGGGTTACGTCGGCAGCCTGGACAGCCCGCTCTCCGAGCAGGTCCGGGATCTGCTCGACGGCCCACTGGCGCCGTTCCGCAACGTGCACAAGCTGGAGCCGGTGCTACGGCTGCCGCTGATGCTCGGCTTCGCCCACGGGGTGGATGCCTGGGCTACCCGGCTGCACACCGCGGCCCGCGGGCGCCGCCCCGGGCTGCGGCTCCGCCCGTTGGTGTTCGTACCGGTGTTCCTGCTGGTGGTCGGGGCGGCCGCGCCGGCCTGGACGGGGCTGTTGCGCCCGGGCCCCGGCTGGTCGGACCTGCCGCCGCACTGGCGGGCCGCCGCCACCTGGCTTGCCGACCGGGACGCCCTGGCCCGCACTCTGGTGGTACCCGGCTCCGGCTTCGGCCAGTATGACTGGGGACGGACGGTCGACGAACCGTTGCAGTCGTTGGCCGGAGCGCCCTGGGCGGTGCGGCACCAGATCCCGCTCGGCTCGGCCGGCAACACCCGGATGATGGACACCGTCGAAACGGTGCTGTCCGGCGGGCGGGGGTCGGCCGGCCTGGCCGACTTCCTGGCCCGCTCGGGCTTCCGCCACCTGCTGCTGCGTAACGACATCGACCGGACCCAGGTGGACGCCCCGCCGGTGGCGGTGCTGCGCCGGGCGCTGAACGGGTCGCCCGGGATCGCGCGGGTTGCCACCTTCGGCACGACCGGCGCGGTCGACCGGACGCCCGGCAGCCCGGTGGACGACGGCGCCGGCTCGTTGCCGGCGATCGAGGTGTACGAGGTCCAGCGATCCGTGCCGGCGGCCTCCGCGGTGCTCACCGCCGACGTGCCCACGGTCAGCGGCGGCCCGGAGTCGTTGCTGCCCCTGCTCGAACAGGGCATGGTCCGACAGGACCAGCCGGTGGTGCTCGCCGGCGACCGGGCCGACAGCGGGTCCGAGGCGGCCGACGGGAGGTGGATCGTCACCGACGGGCTGCGCCGGCGGGAACGGGACATCGGCCGGGTCCGGGACAACCTCAGCCAGACGCTGACCGCGACGGAGGCGGGACGGCAGGGGCGGGTCGCCCTCGACCTGCTGCCGTTCCCCGGCCAGAAACACCAGACGGTCGCGACTTACCAGGGAATCCGCGACGTGACCGCCTCCACGGCGGCCAGTTTCGTGGACAACCTGGCCGCTGCCGACCCGTCGCACCTGCCGTTCGCCGCCGTGGACGGCGACGCCGGCACCTCCTGGCACTCCGCGCCGCTCACCGGGCCGGTGGGGCAGTGGCTCCAGCTGGACCTGGACACCCCGCGCCAGGTGGGTCAGGTCTCGCTGTCCTTCGTCGACGACCTCGGGGTCGGTTGGCCGGTCACCCGGTTCCGGATCAGCACCGACCGGGGTTCGGTCGACCACGACGTCGCCGCCGGGCTGGGCGCCCAGGCGTACTACACCCTGCCGGGGGTCACCAGCACGATCCGGGTCACCGTGCTCGCGGTGGCCGGCGGCCGGCTCGACGGCGGGGTGGGCATCCGGGAGCTTTCGGTTCCGGGCACCACGCCCCACCGGGCCCTGCGCGTCCCCAACGACCTGCCCGCCCGCACCGGCCCCGTCTCCTGGTCGTTCAGTCGGGGTTCGGCCAGCCGCCCCGCGTGCTTCCCGGCGACCGCCCCCGGCTCCGACGCCGTCCCGTCCGCCGCCCCCGGCTCTGACGCCGTCCCGACCACGGGTTCCGGCTCCGTCACGGCCGGCCCGGGGATCCGGGCGGCGGGCAGTGTGATCCGGTGCGACCGCTTCCTGGCTCGGGTCGGCGAGGAGCCGCTCGGCGTGGACCGGCTGTTCCGCAGCGCGGCGCCGGGCTCGTACCGGTTGACGGTCACCGCCGTGGCCCGCCCCGGGGGCGTGCTGGCCCTCGCCGGGGCGCCGGTCACCGCGGACGCCTCGTCGTACCTGGCCGGGGACGCGTCGGTGGCGCCGTGGGCGGCCGTCGACGGTGATCCCGGCACCGCCTGGCTCGCCGACACCGGTGACCTGCGTCCGACGATCATCTTGGGCTGGCACGGGAAGCGCCGGATCGACCAGTTGCGGCTGCGCGCGGCAGACCTGCCCGTGGGCTCCCTGCCCCAGCGGGTCGAGGTGCGCGCGGGCGGCCGGGTCCAACTGGTGCCGGTCGGCGCCGACGGTCTGGTCCGCCTGGCCGCGGTGCGCACCGACCGGCTCGAGATCAGCGTGCGGGAGGCCGTCGACCGGGTGGCGGACCGGCGCGGCAACGGCTGGACCGCGACCGTCGGCATCGCCGAGGTCGAGGTCCCGGCCCTGCACGGCCTGCTGCGGCCGCTGCCCGCGGACACCCGGATCGCCGCCCCGTGCGGTGCCGGCCCCGCCGTCGAACTCGACGGCTTCCGGTACGACACGGCGGTCGCCGGCACCCTGCGCGACGCCGTGGCCGGCACGCCGATGGCGGTGACCCTGTGCGGGGAGACGGGCGCGGTGGTGGACCTGCCGGCCGGCGCGCACCGCCTGGCCACCTCACCGTCGCCCGGCTTCGTGGCGCAGGACGTCACGCTGCGCCCGGCCGGGGCCGCGGCCGCCGCACCCCGGCACCGGGACGTCTCGGTGCTGGAGTGGGCGCCGGCCGACCGCCGGGTGAGGGTGGGGGCCGGGGAGGGCGCGCTGCTGGTCGTACCGGAGAACGCGAACGCCGGCTGGACGGCCACGATGGACGGACGGACCCTCCCGGCCAGCCGGGTCGACGGGTGGCAGCAGGCGTGGCTGCTGCCGGCGGGTGCCGGCGGCGAGGTGCGCCTGAGTTTCGCCCCGGACCGCGCCTACCGTGGCGGGCTGGCCGCCGGCGCGCTGACCGTGCTCGTTGTGGCGCTGCTGGCCGCCTGGCCGGTACGCCGAAGGACCGCGGGCGGGGCGCAGGTTGCGGTCGAGGGCGCTCCCTGGCTGATCGGCACGTTGCTGGTGGTGCTGCTCGCCGCGCTGGGCGGGGTGCTGCCGGTGGCGATCGTGCTCGCCGCGATGCTGCTGCGTCAGTTCGCCCGCCGCGCGCTGCCGTTGGTGGTCTTCGGCGGCCTGAGTCTGGCCACGGTCACCGCGGTGGCGGGCCGGCTCCGGGGCCACGGCCAGGAGTGGGCGTACGGCACGTGGGTGCAGGCGGCGATGCTCGTGGCGATCGGCGCGGTGGTGGCGGCGGTGGTGCCGGTCCCCGGCGCGCCGTCGACCCCGGACGCCGGCCCGCCCCCGGAGGACACCGGCGGGCCGGTCGGAGATGCTGCGGCGGTACGCCTGACAGCCCCGGGGATCGGCGATCCGCCGGTCGCCGGCGAGGACGAGGACGGGACGGTAGTGCGATGACGGCTGAGCAGGAACGGGCGGCCCGCCGCCGGTTCGCCACCCTGGGCCGTTCGGTGGCCCTGTTCCGGGCGTTCCTGGTCGAGCAGACCGACCCCGACCACTTCTACGGCCTGCTGGCCGACGACTCGGTGCGGCAGGTCTCCGGCTACACCTCGCTGACCGGGCGGACGGTGCTCGACGTGGGCGGTGGCCCGGGCTACTTCGCACAGGCCTTCCGCGCGGCCGGCGCGCACTATGTCGGCCTCGACCCGGACGTCGGCGACTTCTCCGCGGCCGGTTCCGCCGCCGGCATGCTGCGCGGCAGTGGCACCGCGCTGCCGGTGCGCACCGGCAGCGTCGACGTCTGCTTCTCGTCGAACGTGCTGGAACACGTCTCCGAGCCGCACCGGATGCTGGACGAGATGGCCCGGGTGACCCGGCCGGGCGGCATCCTCTTCGTCTCGTTCACCCCGTGGCTGTCCCCCTGGGGCGGGCATGAGACCGCACCCTGGCACTACCTGGGCGGGGACCGGGCCCGGCGGCGCTATGAGCGGCGGATGGGTCGCCCGCCGAAGAACCGCTTCCGGGAAACCCTCTTCCCCGTCTCCATCTCCGACGCGCTGAGCTGGACCCGGGGGAACGGCGAGGTCGAGGTCCTCGACGCCCTGCCCCGCTATCACCCCTGGTGGGGGCGCTGGATCGTGCGGGTCCCCGGGGCCCGCGAGATCGGCTCGTGGAACTTCCTGCTCGTGCTCCGGCGTGCCGGTGAGCGGCCGGACGGGCTCGGGCAGGCATCCGTAGGTACCGGGGATTCACCGGCTGCGGCAGGAAAAGTGGGGCTGACCGGGGGTCGCGGCGCGATGTGACCAAGTAGTAACCTCGCGGCCATCTCGCTGATCGATATCGACGAAATTGAGCTCCTCCAGGGAGGAAAAATGAAGCACCGCGCCCTCGGTGCCGTGCTGTTCGGGGTTGGCGTACTGCTCCTGGCGCTGGCCGCCGGGTTGGTGTTCGTCGTGACCCCTGCGCTGGCCAAGCTCCCCTACGATCTGGATTCCTCGACTTCCGTTGCGGAGGCCAGCAACGCGAAGTTCCTCCAGATCAACGACGGGTCCATCAAGATCAACGACGGTAACCTCAGGTCCACCGTCCTGGTCACCCAGCTCCCCAAGGAGACGGCGAACCTGACCGGAGACCTCGACGGCAAGGCCGTGGTGTGGCGGGTCGGTCAGACCGTGGAACGGGTCGACAACAAGCAGCTGGTCAGCGCGTACGGCGCCGAGCTGGCTCTGGACCGGGTCTCCGGCGCGGCGCTGGAGTGGGACGGCCAGTGGCTCGACGACACCGGCGAGCAGGACAAGGGGATCAAGTACGCCGGCCAGATCTACAAGTTCCCGTTCCACACGGAGAAGAAGGACTACCAGATCTTCGACCGTGACCTGCGGGGCGTCCGGGACGCGAAGTTCGCCGGTACGGAGAACATCAAGGGCATCGAGACCTACCGGTTCGAGCAGGTGATCACGGACGAGCCGCTGAACCTCGGCTCGGACCGGCTCACCCCTCTGCTGGCCACGTTCGCGCCGGGCGCCACCGATGGCAAGGTCGTCTACAGCAACAAGCGGACGGTCTGGGTGGACCCGGTGACCGGGTCGTTCATCAAGGTGCGCGAGGTGCAGAAGAAGGTGCTGACCCCGAACGTGGGCGCGCCGACCACGCTGCTGGACGCGGACTTCGCGTACAACGAGGCGACCATCACCGCGTCGGCGGACCGGGCCAAGGACAGCCGGGACAGCCTCCGGCTGCTGAGCGTCTACGTCCCGGTCGGGCTGGCCGTGCTGGGCCTGGCGCTGCTGGTCGGCGGCGTGCTGCTGAGCCGTGGCGCAGCGGCAGCCGCGGCCGGCGAGGCGCGGCACCGGGCAGACGCCCCGACCCGCGTCGAGGAGCCGGTCGGGGGCGCGGACCCGGCGACTGACGAGCAGGTCGAGGCCGATCGGCAGGGTGGTCCGTTGAGCGACGAGATCCCGCCGGCGTCGACGAACTGGCGCACCGACGAGGAGCCGACGGTGCCGGTCCAGCGTTCGGCCGTGGACGACGAGGCCGAGAAGCGCTGACGCGGGGCACGCGGGGGCGGGTCGACCACCGGTCGGCCCGCCCCCGCTGTCATGCCGTCACGCTTAGCGCCCGTTATTGAATCGTAATGGGTCGATGGTTTGAACGCGCACGGTGACGGACCTCGGCTGCTCACGCCCGATTCGCGGGTTTCTCTCCGCTGTCGGCCGGCGTGTTCTCGCACCGACGGTGAATGCGCGGGCGGCATGCCGATGCCAGAGTTACCTGTGAGTAGGATCGCCCCTTGTGACGCACGCCTCTGGCGGTGCACCATCAGACGCGCGTTCGTTACCCGCTGGTAACAGTCGCCTCAGCCTCCCCGGGGCGCGACCGGTCGACCAGCCACCCCGATGAGCGCCAGCCCCACCGAGGAGGAATCTGTGCAGATCGACAACCCGGGACGTACCAGGTGGCGGCGCTTCGCCGCGATGATGGTGCCCGCGACCGCAGCGGCCGGCGCCATCCTGTTCGGCATGTCGACCGGAGCGATCGCGTCCGACATCACCGTGTCCGGCCAGACGTTCAAGATCAGCGCCGACCGGCTGGAGGGTGACGGCTTCAAGCAGTACGGCGGCATCGTCCGGGAGAAGGACGGCACCGTCCACCCGATCGCCCTCGCCGAGATCACCAGCGCCGACCTCTACAAGCTCTGCCAGTCGGTCCGTGCCGACCTGCCGGGGATGCCGGTGGTGCTCACCATCAACGCCGGTGACGGCAAGGACCCGGCCAAGGCCCAGGACCTGCTGATCGCGATGGACAGCCTGGACGGCAACGCGACCTTCGGCGACATCAAGATCGGCCGGGACGCGTCCGACCTCAACCCGACGGCGCGCGCCGGCTCGTTCGGGCAGAACGCCGAGAAGGTCACCATCACCAACCTCGAACAGGTCTCCCGCTACACCACCGCCTCCACCTTCAACCTGGTGGGCCTCCGACTCAAGGTCAACGTCGGTGACGCGGCCAAGGGCAAGGAATGCTTCTGAGCGGAACCGCAGGCCTGCGGCGGGCGACTGCCGCAGGCCCGTTCCCGTCCCTCGCTTTTCGCTCCGCCAGGAGGAGTACGTGACGAACGCCGATCCGCAACACGTCCGCGCCGGTGGTGCCGGCGGGGTGTGGCGGGGCTTCCACAGCTGGCGGCGGACCCGGCCGTTCTGGGGCGGCCTGCTCACCGCGCTGGCCGGGCTGGAGATGTTCGCCTCCACCCGGATGACCCTCAACGGCTTGAGCTTTCACAGCGGATCCACCGGCCTCTACTCGCTGTTGATCCCGGTCATCCTGCTCAGCTGCGGGCTGCTGCTCTGGTTCAGCCCGGGGCAGCGGCTGTTCTACTCGATCGTCGCGATGGTCACCACGGTCTACTCGCTGATGGGGCTCAACCTCGGCGGCTTCTTCCTCGGCCTGCTGCTCGGCATCATCGGCAGCGCCCTCGCTTTCGCCTGGACCCCGATCGCTCGGCCCGCCGGCGA
>NZ_MUYZ01000088.1:0-21639 GCF_003013775.1 Micromonospora sp. MH33 | reverse complement strand
GAGCAGCGGCGCGACGGTCAGGCAGAGCTCGTCCACCAGGTCGGCCGCGGTGAGCGCGCCGAACAGCCGCGGCCCGCCCTCGCAGAGGAGCTGGCCCAGCCCGCGCCGGCGCAGCTCGGCCAGGCCGGCGGCCAGGTCGACCCGCTCCCCGCCGCAGCGGACGAGGTCGGCAACCTCGGTGAGCCCGGGCGGCGGCTCGGCGGTCGTGCCGGTGAGCACCAGCGGCCGGACCGGCGCGTCGGCGAAGCACGCCTGGGCCGGGTCGAGGTCCAGCGAGCCGGAGACGACCACGAGGGTCGGGTATTCGGCCAGGCCCTGCCCGCGGCGCCAGGCCCGGCGCGCCTCGCCGAGCCGGACGGCCCGGTAGCCCTCGTGGCGCAGCGTGCCGGCGGCCACCACGAGTCCGTCGCAGAGCATCCGCAGCAGCCCGAAGACCCGCTTGTCCGGCTCGCCGGAGAGCCCGGCGGAGTAGCCGTCCAGGGTGACCGCGCCGTCGGCGCTGGCCACGAAGTTCACCCGCAGGTGGGGGTGCGGGGCGCGGCCGTAGAGCGTGGTCAGTTCCGGGTCGGTCAGCGGCCCGGTGACGGGCGCCGGCCAGACCCGTTCGATCGGGGTTCCGACGCTCATTCGCCGGCCGGACCGGTGACCGGCGGGGTGGGTTCGGGGGTACGGTGCTGGCAGTCGCACCACTTCCGGCCTGGACAGTCGTCGTGCCGCCGCTCCCGGCACGCTCGGCAGATCATGTGGGCAGCCTATGCCGAGGAAGGATGGGACAGCATGTCGCGTCAGATCTTCCAGCTGAAGGTCTCCCTCGCCGGGGTACGGCCGCCGGTGTGGCGGCGGGTGCTGGTCCCCGGCGGCTACACCCTGGACCGGCTGCACCGGGTGGTCCAGCACGCGATGGGCTGGCGGGACTGCCACCTGCACTCGTTCGACATCGACGGCCGCCAGTACGGTGAGCCCGATCCGGACGGCGAGCTGGCGCTCCGCGACGAGCTGGACGTCCGGCTGGACGCGGTGGTGGGCAAGGGCGACCGGTTCCGCTACACCTACGACTTCGGCGACTGGTGGGAGCACGACCTGGTGGTCGAGGACGTCTGCGCGGCGGACCCGGACGAGCGCTACCCGGCCTGTGTCGAGGGGGAGCGCGCCTGCCCGCCGGAGGACGTCGGCGGCCCCGCCGGGTACGCCGTCCTGCTGGCCGCGCTGGCCGACCCCGGGCACGCCGAGCACCGGATGATGCGGGAGTGGGCCGGCGCCGGCTTCGAGCCGGACTTCTTCGCCGCCGACCGGGCCACCACCCTGCTGCGTCGCTTCTGCTGACCGGGCCCCGGGGTCGCCCTCCGGGGTCGCCCCGGTCGACGCGGTAACGATCTGGGAACGCTCCCATCGGTCTATTGACACCCCTGACACGTGCCGGCAATCTCATGGGAGCGCTCCCGCGAGTGGCGTGGGTCTCATCCCTGTCCCGCTCCCGGGTCGCCTCCGGCGGCCGCCTCGGCCGATGGCGGCGAGACGCGCCACAGCACCCCCCACCACACAGATATCGCCTCACCACCGAAAGAGGGGTCTCGGATGAGCGTCCCAATCCGTCGTCGGCGGTTCGCGGCCATCGCGCTCGCGTCCGTCGCGGTGCTCGCCACCGCCACCGCCTGCGGCGACGACTCGTCGGACAGCGGCAGCAGCAGCGGCGGCCCGGTGACCCTGGTCGTCGACGTCTTCGGCGACCAGGGCTTCGGCTACGACGAGCTCTACAAGCAGTACGAAGCGGAGCACCCGAACGTCAAGATCCAGGAGCGGGGCAAGGGTCTCGGCCTCGGTGACTACAACACCCGGCTGACCCAGCAGATCACCGCCGGGTCGGGCGCCGGCGACGTGGTGGCCCTGGAAGAGGGCACCATCGTCCAGTTCTACGCCCAGGCCGACAAGTTCGTGAACCTCGCCGACCACGGCGCGAACGACCTCAAGGGCAACTTCCTGCCGTGGAAGTGGGAGCAGGGCACCACCCCGGACGGGAAGGTGCTCGGCCTCGGCACCGACGTCGGCTCGATGGCGCTGTGCTACCGCAGCGACCTGTTCAAGGCCGCCGGCCTGCCCACCGACCGCGAGCAGGTCGGCGCGCTGTGGCCGACCTGGGACCAGTTCATCGCCGCCGGCCAGCGCTTCGCCGCCGCCGACAAGAAGCACAAGTTCGTCGACTCGGCGACCAACTTCTACAACGTGGTGCTGATGCAGACCGCGGGCGCGGGCACCGGCTACACCTACTACGACAAGAGCAACAAGCTGGTCATCGGCGAGAACCCGGACATCAAGTCGGCGTACGACCTCACCACCAAGATGATCGCCGCCGGCCTGTCGAACAACCTGCAGTCCTTCTCCAACGAGTGGAACGCCGGTTTCAAGAACGGCACCTTCGCCACCATCGCCTGCCCCGCCTGGATGACCGGTGTCATCAAGGGCCAGGCCGGTGACGCGGCGGCCGGCAAGTGGGACATCGCCAAGGCGCCCGGCAACGGCGGCAACTGGGGCGGCTCCTTCCTGGCCGTGCCGAAGTCGAGCAAGCACCAGAAGGAGGCCGCCGAGCTGGCCAAGTTCCTGACCAGCGCGAAGGGCCAGACCGAGGCGTTCAAGAAGGTCGGCAACCTGCCCTCCTCGCCGCAGGCGCTGGCCGACCCGGCCGTGGCCGACTCGACCAACGACTACTTCAGCAAGGCCCCGGTCGGCAAGATCTTCGCCGCCGGCGCGACCGAGCTGAAGCCGGTCTACCTCGGTCCGAAGAACAACGCCGTCCGCACCGCCGTGGAGAACAGCCTCCGCGCCGTGGAGCAGGGCAAGACCGCCGAGGAGCAGTGGCAGGCGGCGCTGAAGAACGGTGCGGCCGCCGGTAAGTGATCCGGCCTACCCGCCCGCGGGTGGCGCCGACAGCCCCGCTGTCGGGGCCACCCGCGGTGCCCGGAGAGCCCCGGCGTCGCCCGTGTGGGCGGGTGACGCCGGCCGAGGAGAAGGACTCCCCATGAGCCTCGACCTGCACGCCGCGGCGCCGCCCGACCCCGGACGGTCCCGCGCCGGCCGTCCCGCGCACCGCCGCGCCACCTCGCTGACCCGGCTGGACCTGAGGTACTCGCCCTACCTCTACGTCCTGCCCTTCTTCGTGATCTTCGCCGTGTTCAGCGCGTACCCGATCGCGTACACGGTGTGGATCGCGCTGACCGACCGGTCCCCGCTGAACCCGACGATCTCCTTCGTCGGGCTGGACAACTTCGTCGAACTGATCACCGACGACCCGCAGTTCTGGAACGCGGTGGTGAACACGTTCGGCATGTTCGTGCTCTCCACCGTGCCCCAGCTGATGCTGGCGCTGGTGCTGGCCAACGCGCTGAACCGGAAGCTGCGCGCGCAGACCTTCTTCCGGATGGCCATCGCCATGCCGATCATCACCTCGACCGCCGTGGTCGCGCTGATCTTCTCGATGATCTACGCGAAGGACTTCGGCCTGGTCAACTGGGTGCTCGACACCATCGGCCTGGACCCGATCGACTGGCGCGCGAACCGCTTCGCCTCCTGGTTCGCCATCTCCACCATGGTCGACTGGCGCTGGGTCGGCTACAACGCCCTGATCTACCTGGCCGCCATGCAGTCCATCAGCAAGGACATGTACGAGGCCGCGGCGCTGGACGGCGCGTCCCGGCGCCGGCAGTTCTGGTCGATCACCGTGCCGCAGCTGCGCCCGACGATCATCTTCACGCTGATCATCTCGACCATCGGCGGCCTCCAGCTGTTCACCGAGCCCCTGCTGTTCACCAGCGGCTCGGGCGGTCTCTCCGGCGGCTCGGAGGGGCAGTTCCAGACCATCACGATGTACCTGCTCGACGTCATGAACCAGCGCTTCCGGTGGGGCTACGCCGGCGCGGTCGCGCTCGTGCTCTTCGTGCTCATCGCGTTGATGTCGACGGTCAACTACCTGCTGGCCCGCCGCATCAGCTCCGACAAGTGAGGTGACGAGATGACGACCACCACGCTCCGCCCACCCGCCCGGCCGGGTGTCCCGGTCCGGGCCGCCCACCAGGCCGAGCGGCTCTGGAAGGCCAGCCCGCTCACCTGGTTCGGGCTGGTCCTCGGGGTGCTCCTGTCGCTCTTCCCGTTCTACTGGATGATCGTGATCGCCTCGCGGACCAACGACGCGGCCAACTCCTGGCCGCCGCCGTTCCTGCCCGGCGGCAAGCTCGGCGAGAACATCCAACGGGTGCTCGACAACGGCGACGCCAACATCGTCAAGGGCCTGCTGAACTCGTTCCTGGTCTCCGGGACGATCACCGTCGCCACGGTGTTCTTCGGCTCCCTGGCGGGCTTCGCCTTCGCCAAGCTCCGTTTCCGGGGCAAGAACGCGCTGCTGCTGATCATCCTGGCCTCGATGATGGTGCCCATCCAGCTCGGCGTGCTCCCGCTCTACATCCTGATGGCGAAGCTCGAGTGGCTGAACACCATGCCCTCGGTGACCGTGCCGTTCCTCATCGGCGGCTTCGGGATCTTCATGATGCGCCAGTACGCCGAGCAGGCCGTGCCGAACGAACTGATCGAGGCGGCCCGGGTGGACGGCTGCTCGACCTGGAAGGTGTACTGGCACGTGGTGGCGCCCGCGCTGCGTCCCGCCGCCGCGGTGCTCGGCCTGCTCACCTTCATGGAGCAGTGGAACCAGTTCTTCTGGCCGTTCGTGGTGCTGGCCGACCCGGCCAACCCGACCGTGCAGATCTCCCTCCGTAGCCTCAACACCGCCTATTTCGCCGACAACTCGCAGATCTTCGCCGGTACGTTGATCGCGACCCTGCCCCTGTTCATCGTGTTCATCCTGTTCGGCCGCCAGATCATCGGCGGCATCATGGAAGGCGCCGTCAAGTCGTGAGCAACCCAGCCAGCCCGCCCGCCGTCGGCGTCCTCGACCAGGGCGCGGCACTGACCTTCCCGCCCGGCTTCCTCTGGGGCGCGGCGACCGCCGCGTACCAGATCGAGGGCGCGGCGACCGAGGGCGGCCGCACCCCGTCGATCTGGGACACCTTCAGTCACACCGAGGGGCGGACGGTGGCCGGGCACACCGGTGACGTGGCCTGCGACCACTACCACCGGATGCCCGACGACGTGCGGCTGATGGCCGACCTGGGGCTGAAGTCGTACCGCTTCTCCGTCTCCTGGCCCCGCGTGCAGCCCGGCGGCACCGGGGCGGTCAACCAGGAGGGGATGGACTTCTACCGGCGCCTGGTGGACGAGCTGCTGGGCCACGGGATCGAGCCCTGGCTGACCCTCTACCACTGGGACCTGCCCCAGCCGCTGGAGGACGCGGGCGGCTGGCCGGCCCGGGACACCGCAGCCCGGTTCGCCGACTACGCCCAGTTGGTCGCCGACTCCCTCGGTGACCGGGTGAAGTACTTCACCACCCTCAACGAGCCGTGGTGCTCGGCCTTCCTCGGCTACGGCTCCGGCGTGCACGCGCCGGGCCGCTCGGACGGGGCGGACGCGGTCCGGGCCGGGCACCACCTCATGCTCGGGCACGGGCTCGCCGTGCAGGCGCTGCGGGCCGCCCGGCCGAAGGCGCAGCTCGGCATCACGGTCAACCTCTACCCGGTCACCCCGGCCACCGACTCGCCCGAGGACGCCGACGCCGCCCGCCGCATCGACGGGCTGGCCAACCGGTTCTTCCTCGACCCGGTGCTGCGCGGGGCGTACCCGGCGGACCTGACCGCCGACCTGCGGAAGGTCACCGACTTCGGGCACGTCCGGGACGGCGACCTGGCGGTCATCTCGACCCCGCTGGACCTGGTGGGCGTCAACTACTACAGCCGGCACGTGGTCGCCGCGCCGATCGAGGGCGTCGAGCGGGAGGCCTACTGGCGGGCGCCGTCCTGCTGGCCGGGCAGCGAGGACGTCCGGTTCGTCACCCGGGGTGTCCCGGTGACCGACATGGACTGGGAGATCGACGCCCCGGGGCTGGTGGAGACGCTGGAGCGGGTGCACCGGGACTACACCGACCTGCCGCTCTACGTCACCGAGAACGGCTCCGCGTTCGTCGACGCGGTGGTCGACGGCCGGGTCGACGACCCGGACCGGCTGGCGTACTTCGACGCGCACCTGCGCGCCGCGCACGCCGCGATCAGCGCCGGGGTGCCGCTGAAGGGGTACTTCGCCTGGTCGCTGATGGACAACTTCGAGTGGGCGTGGGGCTACACGAAGCGCTTCGGCATGGTCTACGTCGACTACGACAGCCAGGTCCGGATCCCGAAGTCCAGCGCCGGGTGGTACGCCGATGTGATCCGACGGAACGGCCTGGCCGCACAATAGGCTGGGCCAGCCAGTAACGGGCGGCCCGGTGCCGACGCCTCAACAGGTGCCGGGCCGCCCGATGTCGGAGGAGCACAGACGATGACAACGCAGCGCACGCGGTCGCTCGGGCGCCCGACCCTCGACGCGGTCGCGGCCCGCGCCGGCGTGGGCCGCGGCACGGTCTCCCGCGTGGTCAACGGCTCGCCGCAGGTGAGCCCGGAGGCCCGGGCCGCCGTCCAGGCGGCCATCGCCGAGCTGGGGTACGTGCCCAACCGGGCGGCCCGGGCGCTGGTCACCCAGCGGACCGACTCGGTGGCGCTGGTGGTCTCCGAGTCGGGGGAGCGGGTCTTCACCGAGCCGTTCTTCGCCGGCATCGTCCGGGGCGTCAGCTCCGCGCTGCTGGAGACCCCGATGCAGCTCTGGCTGGCCATGGCGCAGTCCCAGATCGAGCGGGAACGGGTCGAGCACCACCTGACCAACCAACACGTGGACGGCGTGCTGCTGCTCTCGCTGCACGACGCGGACCCGCTGCCCACCCTGCTGGAGGAGCGCGGCCTGCCCACCGTGCTCGGCGGCCGGCCAGCCCGGATGCTGCACCCCAACGCCCAGCCGGCCTGGTTCGTCGACGTGGACAACGTCGGCGGCGCCCGGCAGGCGGTGGAGCACCTCTTCGCCCGCGGCCGGCGGCGGGTCGCCACCATCGCCGGCCCCCAGGACATGGGCGCCGGCCTGGCCCGCCTGTCCGGCTACAAGGAGGCGGTCCGGGCCGCGGGCGGGAACGTCAACCCGGACCTGGTCGCGTACGGGGACTTCAGCGAGGGCAGCGGCACGGCCTGCATGCGCCGGCTGCTGGAGGTCTGCCCGGACCTGGACGCGGTCTTCGTCGCCTCCGACCTGATGGCCTTCGGGGCCCTCCGCGCGTTGCGCGAGGCCGGCCGCCGGGTGCCCGAGGACGTGGCGGTGATCGGCTTCGACGACGCCCCCATCGCCCGGCAGGCCGAGCCGCCGCTCACCACGGTCTTCCAGCCGGTGGAGGAGATGGGCCGGCAGATGGCCCGGCTGCTCGTCTCGCGGATCCGCGGCGAGGAACTGCCCAGCCCGCACGTGCTGCTGGACACCAAGCTCATCCACCGGGCCTCCGCCTGACCCCCGGCCGGGGTCAGGACCCGCGGCGCGGCTCCCGCTTGGCGAGCGACGACCGGTGCACCTCGTCGGGGCCGTCGGCCAGGCGGAGGGTCCGGGCCCGCGCCCAGACCCACTCGGTGGGGAACGCCTCGACCCGCTCGCGCACCTCGACCGTCCGGGCGTCGTACGGGAAATCCATCACTTCTGCGTGACCGCGCACAGGCCGTGTTCGACCAGCGGCGCCACCATCTCGCCGATCCGGTCGAAGCCCCCGCCGAGCGTCTGCCCGAGGGCGTGCCGGTAGTGGATGCCCTCGCAGATCACCGCGAGCTTGAAGCAGCCGAGCGCCACGTGCCAGTGCAGCGGCCCGACGTCGACGTCGCTGCGGCCGGCGTACCGGTCGATGAGTTCGGCGCCGGTGGGGAAGCCGGCCCGCGGGCCGATGCCGTCGGCGACCGGGTTGCCCTCGGCGCTGTCGCTGTCGCCCAGCACGTCCCAGTAGGTCAGCAGCAGCCCCAGGTCGGCGAGCGGGTCGCCGAGGGTGGCCATCTCCCAGTCGAGCACCGCCCGTACCGCCACCGGCTCGACCGTGGCGAGCAGGTTGTCCAGCCGGTAGTCGCCGTGCACGATCCGGCCGGTGTTCGCGTCCTCGGGCACGCTGCCGGCGAGCGCGTCGCGTAGCTCGTCGATGCCGGGCAGCGGGCGGCTGCGGGAGCGGTCGAGCTGGCCGGACCAGCGGCGGACCTGGCGGGCCAGGTAGCCCTCGGGGCGGCCGAAGTCGGCCAGCCCGACCGCGGCCGGCTCGACCATGTGCAGCTCGGCGAGGGTGTCCATCATCGCCCTGGCCAGGTCGCGCCGCTGGCCGGCGGTGAGCGCGTCGGTCTGCTCCCGGCGCCGGTAGACCTCGCCGTCGACCTTCTCCATCAGGTAGAACGGCGCGCCGGTCACGTCGGGGTCGGGGCAGAGCAGCAGCGCCGCGGGGACCGGCACCGCGGTGGGGGCGAGCGCGGAGATCACCCGGTACTCCCGGGCCATGTCGTGCGCGGTGGCCAGCACGTGCCCGAGTGGCGGCCGGCGCAGCACCACCTCGCGGTCGGCGGTGCGCAGCAGGTAGGTCAGGTTGGACTTGCCCCCGGCGATCAGCCGCGCCGACAGCGGCCCGGCCAGCTCCGGCCGGTGCGCGGCCAGATACGCGGCCAGCCGGTCGAGGTCGAGCCCGCGCGGGGCCGAACCGGTCGGGGTCCGCGGTGCGTCGACGGCCGGATCGGTCATCCGGTTAGTTGATGGCAGCTCAGCTTTGTTGTCAAGGCGGGATGTTCCCGGCGGGACATGCCGCTGCAACGGGGGCGAAATGGTCAACCGGCAGGCTGGGGTCCAGCCTGCCGGCCGCCGCGGCCGGCCCGCCGAGCGGAGGACCAGACATGCTGCTGAGAGTTCGGGTGACGCTGCCGGACCGACCGGGCACGCTCGGCCAGGTGGCCCGGACGCTCGGCGTCTCCGGCGCCGA
This sequence comes from Micromonospora sp. MH33, assembly GCF_003013775.1. Taxonomy (NCBI): domain Bacteria; kingdom Bacillati; phylum Actinomycetota; class Actinomycetes; order Micromonosporales; family Micromonosporaceae; genus Micromonospora; species Micromonospora sp. MH33. The sequence continues at coordinate 12,695 of NZ_MUYZ01000088.1, read as the reverse complement.
CATCGTCCAGGTGGTGGTGCTGGAGCGGCTCGGCGGCCGGGCGGTCGACGACTTCACCGTGGTCTGGCCGGGCGCGGCCCGGGTGGAGCGCCTGCTCGCCGGCCTGGCCGCGATCCCCGGCGTCCGGGTGGACGGGGTGTGGCGGGCGATCGGCGCGCCGACCACCACGGGCCAGGACGCCGAGCTGCTCGCCCAGGTCGCGGCGAACCCGATCGACGGGGTGGCCACCCTGGTCGACGCGGTGCCCGGGCTGCTCGCCGCGGACTGGGCGGTGGCCGCCGTGGTGCCGCTGGACTGGGCCGCGCGCAGCGGCGACGCCGGCGAGCCGACGGTCGGGCACGCGAGCTGGCGCGCCCCGGTCCCGCCGCGGCTGCCGGAGGTCACCCCGCTGCGGGCCCGGGCGATGACCACGCCGGACGGGCACCACTACGCGGTCGCGCCGTTCGGCCGGGCCGGCCTGGTGCTGGTGGTGGCGCGCGACCACAGCGAGTCGCTCGCCGCGGCCGCGTTCCACTCCACCGAGGTGGACCGGCTCGCCCAGCTGGTCCGGGCCGGCGCGGTGATCCTCGGCGACCGGCTGGACCTGGTCGGCGCCCCGCCCGTGACCACCATCACCTGACCGGTCCCGCCGTTTCACCCGGGGGCAACGGGGGCGCAACAGGCGGCCGGCAGGGTCGACGGTGAGGAAGGGAGCGAACCATGGCGCTGTGGCGGATCCGTGCCACCGTGGACGACCGGCCGGGCTACCTGTCGGTGCTCACGGCGAGCCTCGCGTTGCGCGGGGTCAACATCCTCACCGTGCAGGTGCACACCACCGAGGTGGGGGCGGTCGACGACTTCCTGGTCGACGCGCCCGACCGGCTCACCGAGGCCGACCTGCGGGCGGCCGTCGAACGGGGGCGCGGCCGGAACTGCTGGGTGGCGCGCAGCGAGGCGCGCGGGCTGGCCGACCAGCCCACCCGGGTGCTCGGCCTGGCCGGCCGGCTGGTCCGGGACCCGGACGCGGCCGGCGAGACCCTGCGCGTGCTGCTCGGCGCGGACGCGGTGACCTGGCGGCCGACGGCGGCCGCTCCGCTCGGCGCAGGCCCTGGTCGAGCTGGCCGCCACGGTGGCCCGCCGGGACGCCGACCGGGTCACCCTGGTGCTGCCCGACGCGGCCGAGGTGCTGGTCCGGCCGGCCGCCGCCGACGACCTCGCGGGCGTGCTGGAGCTGCACGCGGAGTGCTCGGACCGGAGCCGGCAGCGGCGCTACCTGAGCGGGGCGGGGCAGCCGGCGCCGGCCCGGCTGCGCCGGCTGCTCGAACCGGCCCGGGGACTGACCCTGGTCGCCACGGACGGCGCCGGCGGGGCGGCGGCACCGGTCGTGGCGATGGCCAACCTGCTCGGCGAGGGGGACGAGGCGGAGGCGGCGCTGCTGGTGCGGGACGACTGGCAGCGCCGGGGCCTCGGTTCGGCCCTGCTGCGGCGCGTGTTCGGGCACGCCGACCGGGCCGGCTACGCCGCCGTGCTGCTGCACGTGCAGGCCGAGAACACCCCGATGCTGCGCACCGTACGCGGGCTGAACCGGCCCACGTCGGTGGAGCGGGACGGCAGCGTGCTGACCGTCACGGTGCCGCTGGCCCCCCGCCGGGCCGTGCTGCCCCGGCAGGCCGACGTGACCGCGCGGTCGCGGCGGTCGTACTGACTCCACGGTGGCGCGTCGCGCCGCGTCCCGGGCCGCAACGGCGCGGCACGGGACCACGGCCGGCGGGCGACCGCGCACCGGCGCCGGATCTCCGGCGCCATCTGGGCCGACCTCCGGTGCGGGGGACGGTGACACGGCAGGGCCCCCGATGCGGGGGCCCTGTCCGTGTCCCGGGCCCGGTCGGCGTGGTTCAGGTCGCCGGGTAGCTGCTGTAGTCGGGGAAGTTGCCGTAGAGCCGGCCGTCGCCGCCCACGGTGACCGCCTGCACCAGCAGGTCGCCGCCCACGAAGGCGCCCTTCCAGGATGCGCCCCGGCCGCCGAACGGCTCCTCCCGGTCGCCGCGGGAGCGGGGCTTGTTGATGCCCACCTTGAACGCCTGGAGGTCGACCGCGAGCTTGCCGGCCAGTTCCTCGTCGTCGCAGGCCAGGGAGGCGACCAGCGCGCCGTTGGAGGCGTTCATCTGGGCCAGCAGCTCGTCGGTGGTGTCCACCACGACGATGGTGTCCACCGGGCCGAACGGCTCGGCGTGCATCAGCCGGGACCGCCCGGGCGGGGCGAGCAGCACCGCAGGCGCCACGTACGCGGAGGTGTCCTGCCCGTCGAGGAAGGGCGCGCCGTCGAGCTTGCCCCGGTGCAGCGGCACCGCGCCGCCGCGGACGGCCTCGTCGACCTTGCGGCGCAGTTCCTCGGCCTTGGCCGCGCTGATCAGCGGGCCGAAGTCCAGCTCGGGCAGCGGGTCCCCGGCCGACCAGTCGTCGCCGACGGCGAGCGGGTGTCCGAACCGGACGGAGCGCACCACCGGCAGGTACACGTCGAGGAACTCGTCGACCAGGTCGCGCTGCACCACGAACCGCGGGTACGCGGTGCAGCGCTGCTTGCCGTACTCGAAGCCCTTCTTCAGGTGCGCGGCGAGCAGGTCCCACTGGGAGAAGTTCCAGATGCCCCAGGCGTTGAGGCCCTCCTGCTCGATGAAGTGCCGCTTGTCGGAGTCGAGCAGCGCCGCGGCCACCTTGCCGCCGTTGGAGCGGCCGCCGACGAACGCGACCGCGCCGATCTCCGGGGCGCGGACCAGGACCTCGGAGAGCTCCTCGCCGCTGCCGGAGAGCAGGGTGGCGGGCAGCCCGGCGCGGCGCATCAGCGCGTGCGCCACGGTGAGGCAGACCGCCCCACCCTGGGACGGGGTCTTGGCGATCACCGCGTTGCCGGCGAGCAGCTGCACCAGCTCGGCGTGGACGAGCACGCTCATGGGGTAGTTCCAGGAGGCGATGTTGCTGACCGGGCCCGGGAGCGGCTCACGGCCGTCGGCGAGCATCCGGTCGATCTCCTGCACGTACCACCGGACGCCGTCCAGCGCGCGGTCGACGTCGGCGCAGGCCAGCCGCCACGGCTTGCCGATCTCCCAGACCAGCAGCATGGCGAGCAGGTCGCGGTGGGCGGTGAGCGCGTCCAGGGCGTCGTCGACCCGGGCCTTGCGCTCGGCGAGCGGGGTCCGGGCCCACTCCCGGTGTGCGGCGGCGGCGTGCGCGACCGCGCCGCGCGCCGACTCGGCGTCGAGGCGGGCCAGGTTGACGAGCACGGTGTTGTCGACCGGGGTGCGTACCGGGCTCGGCGTGCCGACCGCCCGCCATCCGCCCTCGACGAGGTTGTGCAGGGTGGCGGCGCCGTCGGGCGTGGTGCCGAAGGCTTCCGGCGCGGCGGCCACCGCGCGGGCGAGGGTGTCGGACCAGGAGGTGCCGTCGGCGAGTCTGAGAGCCATCGCGATCTCCTCAGGGTTGTCCGGGGGAGCGGCGGCGTCGATGGCACCGCTGGTGTCGCGTACTGTCCCGCGTGGCCGAGCGCGCGGGCAACCGTACGCTCGTATGCCAGGACACCGGGTCCGCCGCCGGCGCCCGCCGCGACACGTCGCGGCCCGACCGTCACCGGCTTGACCTGTGGGTACGCGGGAAGCATATAGAAGTTGATCGATTATGTGATCCAGCTCCGGGCGACGTCGACCGGGTTACCCGTCAGTACGGATCAATCCCTCGCCCGGTTCAACCACGCAGCGCGGCGATCGCCTCCGCGGTCGTGCAGACCGTGCCGAGCCGGCGGAAGACGTAGTCGACCGCGAACTCGTGGGCGTACGCGTCCAACCCGGACATCGCGTCGTGCGGCAGCACCACCCGGTAGCCGATCTCGTCGCCGATCCGGGCCGTCTGCTCCACGCCGAAGTTGGTGACCAGCCCGCCGATCACCAGGGTGTCCACCCCGCGTGCCCGCAGGGCGGCGTCGAGCCCGGTCTCGTGGAAGGCGCCCCAGGTGTGCTTGACGATCGCCAGGTCGCCCTCGCGGGGCGCCACTTCGGGGAGCAGTTCGCTCCCGGTCGGCTGCGGATCGGGGCCGGGCCGGTCGACGCGGACCACCACCACGGTGGCCCCGGTGGCGCGGGCGGCCCCGGCGAGGGCGAGGCAGCGCTCGACCACCTCGGGGCCGGTGTGCGGGGCGGTCGGCTGGTCCACGATGCGACGCTGGAGGTCGATCAGGACGACGGCGGTACGGGTCGGGTCGAGGGCGTCCATTCCAAGATCATATCGAGGGCGGACCGGCGAGGCGGCCCCGGAAAGGCGGAACCGGCCGCCGGACCGAGGTCCGACGGCCGGTTCCGTGCCGGTGTCCGGCTCAGCTGGTGAAGGTGATCTTGTCCCGGCGGCGACGCAGCGCCATCAGGAGGACACCGCCGCCGATCAGGACGAGACCGGTCAGCGAGATGCTGGTGACGGCCACGCCGGTGAGCGGCAGGCCGCCCTCGGTGCCGCTGCCGCCGCCCGCGCCGCCGCTGACCGAGGTGCCCGGCGCCGGGGTGCCCGACGGGTTCTCGGACGGGTTCTCCGAGCCGCCCGGCGTCGGGGTCGGCGTCTCCTCGCCCGGCGTGGTCGGGGTCGGCGTCGGGCTGCCGGTCGGCGACCCGGACGGGGACGGCGACTCCGACGGCGTCGGGGTGCCGGCGCAGGTGTGGCTCAGGTTGAACTTGGTGGCCGTGCCGCTGATGACGGCGCTGCCGTCGACCAGGGTCCAACCCGCCGGGGTGAAGACGTAGGCGTGGATGGTCCGCGGCGCCTTGCCGCCGGTCGAGTAGAAGTAGTCGGGGTAGGCGTCGGAGGCGTCCGGCACCTTGATCTCGACCTGGTTGGTGCCGTCGCTGTAGGTCAGCGTCAGGCTCTCGAAGTTGCCCGACTCCTTGCCGCCCGGCAGGACGAAGTGCCAGCCGTCCTGGTTGCCGGCGAGGTCGTCGAACCGCTCGTCGCCGCACTCCTGCTGGAAACCGGCGGCGGTCTGGTCCTGGTGCGCCGGGTTGAGCGGGGTGGTGCTCGACGCCCACGCCGGACCGGCGAGGGAGAGGAGGGCCGTGGCGGCGGCTGCGGTGAGGGCCGCGCGCGCCACGTGCCGACGCTGTGGCATGAGGAATCCTCCAAGATCGGGAGAGGGGACGGCACATGATCGCATACCGGCACCCCACCGGCGACATCGGACGGTCGGCCTGAGCTGCGACGATGTCCGGCAGTACGACCGAAATCGGGGCCAGATCGAGCCACTTGCGGGGCGTGTCGGCGTAACGCGGAAGGGGTCTTTGGCGCTGTGGCCCGTCCGGGCCCGACGACGGTTGCGCCTTCACAAACCGGCGACGTCGAGATTACATTGTCGATTGTCCATGGGAGCGCTCCCGCGCTTCGGTGGGACCACCCCACCACCACTGCCGCCGGCAGCCCGGACCACCGACGCCGTTCCGTCCGGTCCGGCTGCCGCGCGGCGCCACCCACAGGAGCTCGCCATGCCCCTTCCGACCCCGCCACCCCGTGGTGGCCGGTCCCGGCTCCGCCGGCTGCTCGCCACCGGCGCCGCGCTGGCCGCCGGCCTGGCCGCGACCGTCACCGTCCCACCGCCCGCCCCCGCCGCCGCCGCGCCCGCGTTCAACTACGCAGAGGCGTTGCAGAAGTCGCTGTTCTTCTACGAGGCGCAGCAGTCCGGGAAGAAGCCGGCCTGGAACCGGGTCTCCTGGCGGGGTGACTCGGCGCTCACCGACGGCGCGGACGTCGGCCTCGATCTCACCGGCGGCTGGTACGACGCCGGCGACCACGTGAAGTTCGGCTTCCCGATGGCCTTCAGCGCCACCATGCTGGCCTGGGGCGCGGTCGAGTACCGCGACGGCTACGCCACCTCCGGCCAACTGCCGCACCTGCTGAACAACCTGCGCTGGGTGAACGACTACTTCGTGAAGGCGCACCCCGCCCCCAACGTGCTCTACGGCCAGGTCGGCAAGGGCGACGACGACCACAAGTGGTGGGGACCGGCCGAGGTGCTGCCGATGGCGCGGCCCACGTACAAGATCGATGCGAGCTGTGGTGGCGCGGACCTGGCGGGGGAGACGGCGGCCGCGATGGCCGCCTCGTCGATGGTGTTCCGCCCCACCGACGCCGCCTACGCCGACAAGCTGCTCGGCCACGCGAAGCAGCTCTACACCTTCGCCGACACGGTGCGGAAGAGCTACCACGAGTGCATCACCGACGCGACAAGCTTCTACCGGTCGTGGAGCGGCTACCAGGACGAACTGGTCTGGGGCGCGGTCTGGCTCCACCGGGCCACCGGCGACGCCGCCTACCTGACCAAGGCGGAGAGCGAGTACGACAAGCTCGGCACCGAGCCGCAGTCCACCACCCGCTCCTACAAGTGGACCCTCGCCTGGGACAACAAGCAGTTCGGCACGTACGTGCTGCTGGCCAACCTGACCGGCAAGCAGAAGTACGTCGACGACGCCAACCGCTGGCTCGACTGGTGGACCGTCGGCGTCAACGGCTCCCGGGTCACCTACTCGCCCGGCGGTGAGGCCGTCCTCGACTCCTGGGGCTCCCTGCGCTACGCCGCCAACACCGCCTTCGCGGCGCTGGTCTACAGCGACCGGACCGGTGACGCCACCCGCAAGGCGCGCTACCACGACTTCGCCGTCCGGCAGATCAACTACGGGCTCGGCGACAACCCGCGCAACTCCAGCTACCTGATCGGCTTCGGGGCCAACTCCCCGAAGAACCCGCACCACCGCACCGCGCACGGCTCCTGGTGGGACAGCCAGACCGTGCCCGCCGAGACCCGGCACGTGCTCTACGGCGCGCTGGTCGGCGGCCCGTCCTCGGCCAACGACGCGTACACCGACAGCCGTTCCGACTACGTCATGAACGAGGTCGCCACCGACTACAACGCCGGCTTCACCTCCGCCCTGGCCCGGCTGGCCTCGGAGTACGGCGGCAGCCCGCTCGCCGGCTTCCCGACCGCCGAGACGCCCGACCTGGACGAGCTGACGGTCGAGACCACGGTGATGCAGGCCGAGACCCGGGCCACCGGACTCAAGGCGATCATCTACAACAAGTCCGCCTTCCCGGCCCGGGCGCTGACCACCGCGAAGTTCCGCTACTACTTCCGCCCCGACGGCACCGGGCCCGTGCAGGTCACCCCCGGCTACACCCAGGGCTGCCCGTCACCCACCACGGCCAGGCAGTTCTCCGGCGACATCTGGTACGTCGAGGTCGACTGCACCGGCTGGACCATCGCGCCCGCCGGGCAGTCGCAGCACCGGATGGAGGTGCAGTTCAAGGTCGGCGTGCCGGAGGGCGGCACCTGGGATCCCACCAACGACCCGTCGTCCCAGGCCACCGCCGGCCCCAACCGGAAGGTGCCCCTCTACGCCGACGGGGCGCGGGTCTGGGGCGAGGAGCCCGGACCGGCCACCCCGGACACCACCGCGCCGACCGTGCCCGGCACCCCGGTCGCCTCGGCCGTCACGGCCACCGGCCTCACCCTGACCTGGCCCGCCTCCACCGACACCGGCGGGAGCGGCCTGGCCGGCTACGAGGTCACCCGCGCCCAGGCCGGCAGCGACGCGCTCGTGCTGACCAACGCCACGACCAACACCCTCGCGGTGACCGGGCTGCTGCCCGAGCGGACGTACCAGTTCACGGTGCGTGCCCGCGACGGCGCCGGCAACCGGTCGGCGGCCTCGCCGGCCCTGACGGTGACCACGCCGGCCACCCCGGCGCCGGACACCACCCCGCCCACCGCCCCGGGCACGCCCACCGCCTCGGCCGTCGGCCCGACCGGGCTCACCCTCGCCTGGGGCCCGGCCACCGACAACGTGGGCGTCACCGGCTACCGGGTCTACCGGTCCGGGAACGTCCTCGTCGGGTCGACCACGGGCACCACCCTGGCGGTCACCGGGCTGACCGCGGCCACCGCGTACACCTTCACCGTGGTCGCGGTGGACGCGGCCGGCAACGTCTCGACGGCCTCGCCGCCGCTCACCGTCCCCACCGCGGACCCGCCGGCCGCCGGCGGCTGCGCGGTGACCTGGACGACGAGCAGCTGGGACACCGGGTTCACCGCGAACATCACCATCACCAATACCGGGACCAGCGGCATCAACGGCTGGACGCTCGCCTTCACCTTCCCGAGCGCCGGGCAGAAGGTGGGCCAGGGCTGGTCGGCGAACTTCACCCAGACCGGCACCGCGGTCACGGCGACGAACGTCTCCTACAACGGCACCCTGGCGCCGGGCGCGTCGACCAGCTTCGGCTTCAACGGCACCCACACCGGCACCAACCCGAGACCCACCACCTTCACGCTCAACGGCTCCCCCTGCACCGCCTCGTAGCGGGTTGCGCTAGTGATCTTGGAGAGTTGTCGTTCGTACGGAACGGCAACTCTCCAAGATTCGTTTGTGGCCTGTGGATGGGGCGGTGAGAAACGCGGGGTGAGGGGAGAGTCGGGTGGGTGAGGGGTCTTTCGAGGGCTGAAGCGGGGGCGCTGGAGTGGGCGGCGTTCGAGCAGGCCGGGGTGGTGACCACGGCGCAGGCGACTCGGCTGCTGAGCGAGGGCACGGTGCGCGGACTGGTGCGCTCCGGACGCTGGCGGTCGCTGTGTCGGGGAATTCTCCTTACCGGCAACGGCCGGCTGACCCGGGACCAGCAGCTGTGGCTCGCTGTGCTGGCTGCCGGACCGGGCGCGGTGCTCGCCGGGGCGACCGCCGCCGGCGAGGCCGGCGTGCGAGGGCTGCGGCCGGAGCCGCTACACCTCCTCATGCCGGCGGAGCGGCGGGCCGGGACAACGCTGCGCGGGCTGCCGATCGACATGCCCGCGGTCCTGGTGCACCGCACGGCGGTGCTGCCCGACGCGCACCTCCAGCGCGCCCGGCCGCCCCGGACGACGACGGCGCGAGCGGTGGTGGACGCCGCCGGCTGGGCCCGCGGAGTCGAGGAGGCGCAGCTCGTGCTGGCGTCGGCCTGCCAGCAGAGGCGGGTGTTGCCGGTGGAACTGGCCGCAGTGCTCGACGTCCTGCCCCGGGTGCCGCGCCGCGGCCTGATCCGAAGTACCGTGGCCGACCTCGCGGGCGGCGCGGAGGCCCTGTCCGAGCTGGACTTCCTCGCGCTGTGCCGGCGGCACCGGCTACCCCGACCAGACCTCCAGCACCACCGCCGGGACGCGGCAGGCCGGCGGCGCTGGCTGGACGCGTACTGGCGGGAGTGGCGGTTGCACGTGGAGGTCGACGGGGCGCACCACATGGACGTTCGGCAGTGGGCCGACGACATGCGCCGGCAGAACGATGTCTGGACCACGGGCGACCGGATCCTCCGCTTCCCCGCCTGGCTGGTCCGCGCCCACCCCGATGAGGTCGCCGCCACCCTCCGCCGCGCCCTCCACGCCGCCGGTTGGCGACGCCAGAAGTGAATCTTGGAAAGTTGGCGTTCGCCACGAACGGTAAGTCGCCAAGATTCGGGGGAACCTGGGGAGCGTGTTGGTGACGGTGGGGCACGGGGCGGTCGACCGGGAGCGGCTGGGTGAGTTGCTGGCCGGCGCCGGCGTGGCGCTCGTCGTGGACGTGCGGCGGTATCCGGCCAGCCGGACCAACCCGGACGTGCGGCGGGAGGAACTCGAAGGCTGGCTGCCGGAGCGGGGGATCGACTACCGCTGGGAGCCTCGCCTCGGCGGCCGTCGGCACGTCCGCGCCGGGGAACCGGAGCCGGACACCTGGTGGACCGTCGCGGCGTTCCGCGCGTACGCCGCGTACACCCGGACGCCGGACTTCGACACGGCGCTGGACGACCTGCTCGTCGACGTGGAACGGCGGACCACGGCGGTGATGTGCAGTGAGAGCGTGTGGTGGCGTTGCCACCGGCGGCTGATCGCCGACGTGGCGGTGCTCGGTCGCGGGGTCCCGGTGGCGCACCTCATGCCCGACGGCCGGCTCACCCCGCACCGCCCCGCCGGGGGCGCCCGCCGCCTCCCCGACGGCCACCTGCTCTGGGACGGCTGACGCGCCACCGCCGGCCGGACGCCGGCTCAGCCGCGCCCGGACGCCGCTCGGGACGCTCCGACGCGCCCGGACGCCGGCTCAGCCGCGGCCGGACGCCGCTCGGGACGCTCCGACGCGCCCGGACGCCGGCTCGGACGCGGCCGGAGGCCGGCTCAGTCGGGGATTTCGTCGGCGAGCAGGTCCATGAGCAGGGCGTCGTGCCAGCGGCCGTCCGCGCCCCGCTCGTAGCGGCGCATGATGCCGACCGGCCGGAACCCGACCTTCGCGTACGCCCGGATGGCCGCGGTGTTCGCCGCCGCCGGGTCGATGGTGAACCGGTGGTGGCCGTACTCGTCGGCCAGGTGCCGGGCCAGGGTGCGGATGGCGTCCCCGCCGAGGCCGGCGCCGCGGACCGCCGGGTCGAGGAAGATGTCCAGGCTGGCGTGGCGGTAGTCGGGGTCGGTCTCGGCGTACCACTGGATCGCGCCGACCAGCCGGCCGTCGTGCTCGATCGCGTAGACGGTCGAGTCCTCGTCGGCCAGGTCGGCGCGGACCGCCTCGGCGAGGTCGTCGTCGCCGCGCCACCAGCGGCGCACCTCCGGGGTGGCCCGGATCGCCGCGAGCGCCGGCACGTCGGCGTCGGTCGCCGGCCGCAACGTCACCGCCCGTCCCCGCAACATGTCAGCCCCGGATCTCGCCGTGCTCGACGCAGACCGCCGACCAGCCGACCGGCAGCACCTGCACCTTCATCCGGCGCCGGCAGTGCGCGCACCAGCGCGGCGGCTCCAGCGCCCGGGCCGCCGCGCACGCCTCGTGCGGGGCCCCGGCCACGGACCCGCCGCAGCGGTCGCACCAGCCCGGCGCCGCGGCGCCGGCGGGCGCCGGGGGCTCGACAAGCTCGGTCACGTCGTCCTCACAGGGTGGCGGAGAGCGCCTTCACCGGCATCTTCAGGTCGTCCAGCAGCTTCAGGTCGTCGGTCGCCGGCCGGCCCAGCGTGGTCAGGTAGTTGCCGACGATGACCGCGTTGATGCCGCCGAGCAGGCCGTCCCGGGTGCCCAGGTCGCCGAGGGTGAGCTCCCGGCCGCCCGCGTACCGGAGGATGGTGCGCGGCATGGCCAGCCGGAACGCGGCGATGGCGCGCAGCGCGTCCTTGCCCTCCACCACCGGCCGGTCGCCCAGTGGGGTGCCCGGGCGGGGATTGAGGAAGTTCAGCGGCACCTCGTGCGGGTCCAGCTCGGCGAGCTGCGCGGCGAACTCGGCGCGCTGCTCCACTGTCTCGCCCAGGCCGAGGATGCCGCCGCAGCAGACCTCCATGCCGGACTCGCGGACCATCTTCAAGGTCTCCCAGCGCTCCTCCCAGGAGTGCGTGGTGACCACGTTCGGGAAGTAGGAGCGGCAGGTCTCCAGGTTGTGGTTGTAGCGGTGCACGCCCATCTCGACCAGCTCGTCGACCTGCTCCTGGCTGAGCATGCCGAGCGAGGCGGCGACCTGGATGTCCACCTCCGCCTTGATGGCGGCCACGCCCTCGCGCATCTGCTTCATGAGCCGCGCGTCCGGACCGCGCACGGCGGCCACGATGCAGAACTCGGTGGCCCCGGTCGCCGCGGTCTGCTTCGCCGCCTCGACCAGCGCCGGGATGTCCAGCCAGACCGAGCGGACCGGCGAGGTGAACAGGCCGGACTGCGAGCAGAAGTGGCAGTCCTCCGGGCAGCCGCCGGTCTTCAGCGAGACGATGCCCTCGACCTCGACCTCCGGGCCGCACCAGCGCATCCGCACCTCGTGGGCGAGCTGGAGGGCGGCGGGCAGGTGCTCGTCGGGCAGGTTCAGCACGGCGAGGACGCCGGCCTCGTCGAGGCCGACACCGTTCTCCAGCACCTGGGTCCGGGCCTGGTCGAGGATCTCTGGCATGGCTCGTACCCTACAAGGCCCCTCTGGGCCCGGGAAACGGCCGCGTCCGGCCCCCTACGAGCAGGCCCGGCGAGCCGGACCACGCCACGCCGTGGCCGTCGGGCCGGGTGGTAACTTCGCCCCGCGGAAGCGCCCGGCGGGGCGACGGGTCGGGGAAAGGGGCGTGACGGTGGCGGACTGGCTGGCGGCCCTGGACCGCCGCGCCGAGCTGCGCGCGAAGGCCGGGCTCACCCGCACGCTGCGCCCGCGCGCCGCCGGCGACGCCGTGGTCGACCTGGCCGGCAACGACTACCTCGGCCTGGCCACCCACCCGGAGGTCACCGCCGCCGCCGGTCGGGCGCTGTCGGCGTACGGGCTGGGCGCCACCGGGTCGCGGCTGGTGCGCGGCTCCACCGAACCGCACCACGCCCTCGAGGACGACCTGGCCGAGTGGCTCGGCACCGACCGGGCGCTGGTCTTCTCCTCCGGCTACCTGGCCAACCTCTCCGCCGTCCGGGGCCTGGTGCGGCCGCGTACGCTGCTCGTCTCCGACGCCCACAACCACGCCTCGCTGATCGACGGCTGCCGGATCTCCGGCGCCGAGACGGTCGTCACGCCGCACGGCGATGTCGACGCGGTGGCCGCCGCGCTGGCCGCCGCCCCGGGTCGCCCGGCGGTGGTGGTGACCGAGTCGGTCTTCTCCGTCGACGGCGACCTCGCCCCGCTGGCCGCGCTGCACGCCGTGGCCCGCCGGCACGGCGCGCTGCTGCTGGTCGACGACGCGCACGCGCTCGGCGTCACCGGCCCGG